>QNXT01000328.1 GCA_003973505.1 Bacteroidota bacterium | reverse complement strand
ATCCGTCCATAATCACATTAAATGGATCGACTCCTGAGTCTAAAATAGGACGTACATCAAGATCAACAATATTTGTTCGTTTCATATTTTCTTCTGTTTTGGTTTTATTTTCTAATTCATTCTCATTTTCATAAGCCACTTCAAAACCAACGTCTTCAAGTACTTTTAATAATTGATTTATGGTGGCATTTCCAACCTGAGCCGCTGCTGCCACATTTACACGTGGTGCTAGCATCTTTCTCAAAAAAGGATTCTGTAGTTTTTTAAAATGACGATTAATTGATGCAATTGCATCAATGGCTTCGGGTTTCTCTTTTAATATCTGCGATATTTTTGTGTTCTTATCTACAATCATAACTTCAATCATTTTGATGGTGCAAAGTTATTAAGAATTATTCTAAAGATTAAAAGACCTCTTTATCTTTTTCTATTAAATACTTAATTTAGAATGAACTATTCTTAAGATGCTGATTGATAGTGTTATTTTTATAGATTCTAAATAAGGCGTTTAGGGTGGAGGTTTGTAGGTTTATAATCTGGGGAATTGTACGAAAAGATTTGATTTTGTTATTTTTACAGTCTCTAAATTAGCTAATTTTACCCCTAAAGTTTTACTATTTTAGTATTTGTTTATAAGTTTGCTTAATAATAATTAATTACTTGAATATTGTTTAGGTTTTCATAAATTCCATTCTAAATTAAAATATTACTCATGAGTTTTTTTAATAATAAAGAAAGTAAGCATCGTAATATTTCTATCAATGAAAATGAACAGAACACTTTAAAAAAGTTGATTTATAAAAAAGCAAGTTTCATTGCTTTAATAGCTTCTCTTATAGGCCTTGCAGTTAATATAGGTCTTTATTTATCACAATTTTTTAGCTTGAGCATTGCATTTATTGCAATTGCATATGCAATTTTTTACTATTTCGCTCAGTTCAAAAATCGATATTTCACTAATGCATTTGTTTTAGTAAGTCAAGTGGGACTTATGTTGACGTGGTATAGTGAGGGAGGTTTGAGTGGGCCTGTTTTACCATTATTTGTAATTGCAATCATTGTTTTTTCAGCGGTTGCTGATCAAAAGTTTCATATGCTGTATCTAGGCATCTCTGTTTTAAATATAATTGCTTTGTTCCTTTTAGAACAGTCGAAGGTTAGTGATTATGTGATTCAATACCCGAGTAAATTTTATCATGATTTAGATATAGCAATTACCTTAATAGTGTCTGTAGTTTCTATATTCTACTTAAGTAGATATATAAAGAATGTATTTATTAAAAAGCATAATGTGACCGTTCAACAAAGAAATGAATTGGAGCAGTTGAATCGTACTAAGGATAAGTTTTTTTCTATTATTGCCCACGATTTAAGAGGGCCGTTTAATGGTTTAATAGAACTAACGAAGCTCATGGCTGATAAAAGTGTAGGCTTGAGTAAAAATGATTTACAAGACTTATCTTCAAAACTGAATGAATCGGCTAAAAATACCTTCAATTTACTTGAAAACCTTTTGGATTGGGCAAAAATGAATCAAGGAATGATTGCCTATAAGCCTCAAAAAATCAGATTAAGGGAGTTTATTTCATTACATTTAAACGCAATTCAAGATTTGGCAGATCGAAAGAAAATTATTACGGCTAATAATATTCCAACCAGTACAGAAGTGTTTGCTGATTCGTATATGTTGCAGGCCATTATTAGAAATATTACCATTAATTCAATTAAGTTCACTCCAAAAGGTGGTTTTGTTGAAATAAATGCAAAAACAATTAATCAATCCATTGTGGAAGTGACTATAAACGATAATGGTATCGGAATGGATCAAAAGACAATAGAGAGTATTTTCACTATTGAAAATCAACATAAAAGAATGGGTACCGACAATGAGCCTAGCTCGGGTTTGGGACTTATTTTATGTAAAGAGTTTGTGGAGCGTCATCAAGGAAAAATAAATGTTGAAAGTGAAGTCGGTGTTGGGAGTACGTTCCGTTTTACAATACCTGCTAACGCATCCACTCACGAATCGTAGTGATTGCTAAATCTCGTTGTTCTTTAGGTAAATTCAATATTCGAGTACGGTGACTACCACCTTTTTTTACGATTTTTAGCGAATTGGTTTCCATTGGTAAATCAACAGAGGGTGCACCCCAGGGGTCAATACCTCCCACGATGAATATCATATTTTGTGCTTTATGACGTACAAAACAATCTACCTTATGATGGGTTTCGGGACTGTATTTTACATCAACTCCTTTTGGAAAAGTAAATTCAAAAGTCGGGTTATGATCAAAACTCACCCATTCTTTGAAAGGGGTGATGTCGTATCCATACATACCAAATTGATGCATTGCCTGATAGAAAAATGGTTGTTGATTTTCAATTCCTTGATCTGAAATCCAGTTTATCCCTGCAATATGATTTAGGTAATCAACCATTCGTTCGGCTCCTACTTCGGGATTGGGAATCATGCCGCAAGAACTTCCCCATTGCCAAAAGGCAAAAGAGAATTCCAATACCGTTAATTCATATCCTTTTTCAATTCCACCCACTCTTTCGTAGGTTTGGCCTTTTTGCTTTGCCAATTTTTTAAATTTCTTTAGATACTTCTTTTTATTCTTTAGCATTTCTGTTTGATAAGCCAAAATAGCCGCTCTACATTCAGTTGTACCCACTGTCTCAAGATGGCGATATACACGCTTTTCTTCCTTAGAAAAATTCAAAGGAGCTACCACAGGAACGGTTACTGCCACATCATTAGGGTAGAAGTATTTATAATACATGGCTGTTTGTCCTCCCTTACTAATACCAGTGGCCAACCACTTTTTATGATAAATCTGTTTTAGTATTTCATTCACCCGATGATGATCCACAGCGGCATTCTCTATGGTCAAGTATTTCCAATCGAAGATAGAAGAATCGGGAATTGATGGTGCAAAATAGCGGTGTTCAATCACAATTTGATTGGCATCCAGAATGCTTGTGAGCTCATTTTTGTAGTTAGGGTTCTCGGCATAGTTTGCCCAATAGCCTTCGGTTACCATCACCATGGGTCGATCAACGGACTTATGCGATAGGAATACTCGCTGTTTAAATGTTTTCCCATTGGGGTGCTGTTGGTCGATTTCTTGCTCTACCCAAAGGAGATAACGCTCGGTAAATTCATCTCCTTTATTCAATACTTCGTAAGTAAAATGATACTCTTTGGAGAGTCGCTCTAAGTCTTGTTTGATGCTCTGAGCAGACAAAACATTTGAAACGAATAGCAGGAATAGAAACAGGCTGTTTTTAATTGAAATCATCATGAATACTTATTGTTTTGGGCAATTAATTATCTTTATTTTCTAGCGAACTTTTATCCTTTGATTCCATTTCACGATAGCGTTTTCGCGCTTCCACAGTAAATAAACTGCCAGGATAATCAAGAAGGATTTTTTTATAGAGTTGTTTTGCTTTTGCTTTATTATTTAGGTAGTTATCATTCAATTTAGCTTGCATCATCAAGGCGTCATCGGCCAATGTTCCATAGGGATCTTCTTTCAAACATTTCTGAAAAAGACTGTCGGCTTGCGCATAATTTTTTAGTTGCATTTGGATTTGTGCTTTCTTAAACCAAACATTATCTCGAATGGGTTCGCCTGGTGGATAAGCCGTAAGAATGGAATCCAAAGTAGCAATGGCGGCATCATAATTATGCTGATAGGCCAATAATTCGGCTCGTGCATAATAGTTTAAGGCGTCGTAACTGCTATCCAAACTCATATTCTCAGTTATTAAAAGATATAAATCCAAAGCGTCGTTGGCAATGAGTTTTGAAGTAGCTCCTTTCAATACATCGAGTTGCACTTTGGCATACTCCATTTCACCCACATAGTAGAAAAATTTAGCTGCCTTAAAGCGCGCTTCAAATCCTATGGCATCGTATTTATTGGCTTTTTCTACTTGTTTATATAGCAAGCTTGCCGACCATTTTTGTCCCGAAAATAGCAAGATATCACCCAATTTGAGTTTTGTCTTGGCACGTTCGTAATGATTTACATTGGGAATGTTTTGAACTTTTTCTAAAATCTCAATGGCTCTGTCGGTATTTTTCAAATAGAAAGCGTATAAATGAGCCAGATTCGTCATCAGCTTCACTGTAGAAGCATTTTCACCATATTTTTTCAATAAAGCTTCATAATTTTGAGCAAGTTCTGTTAAATCACTTTCTTGATAGTTCGCATTTTCCACAATATTCATAAAACGTGATTGCAGTATCTCGATGCTTGATGTTTGGTAATATCGATTTTGAGGACCATAAGTCATTACATATTCATAGGCCTCAATGCTTAGTTCGTATTGTTTGTTTGAATACAGAATTTTAGCTAATTGAAAAATACGACCGCCCTGTTCTTCATAGCGTTTATCAAGAGCTTCCCCTTGTATAAGAGCTAGTTTAAACTGTTTTTTTTGTAATGAATACCAATATAGCAATTCAGAATAGACGATTTTATTGGGGTATTTTTGAGTTCTTCTCAATAGTTCTTCGCGCAAAGCCTCTGAAGGAGCATCATTGTTTTTATCGGAAATAATCAGTTGCAATTTTGATTGCACAATGGTCAAATAGGAATCGTCTTGAGCCACCAAATCCAAATATTCACTCATCATTCCTTTATAATTGCCCATAGCCATATACAGGTCGGCCAACTCCATATTTAGTGGCGGGTCTTGAATGAGTTTCTTCCCCTTTTCAAAGGTTTTCAGGGCATAGTCGTTAAGCCCTCGCACCTTAAAAGCGTTGGCTAAATCAATCACATCATTACGGTTAGATGTCAATGATTTTATTGCTTTTAAGTATAGTTTTGTAGCCTTTTTATGATTTCCCGACAAGTCAATCACATAAGCGTATTCCACTTTATACTTTTGCTCTTTGGGGTGTTTTTTTGCAACTTGCTTTACAAAACTTTCTGCCGTTTTATAGTCTTCATTTGCAAAAAGGCAATCCAAATAGTAGTTATAGAAAATGGGTGTAGGTTTCTTTTTGTAAATTTCTTTATACAGGTCGGCAGCCTTATCATATTCTTTATTCTGAAAATACTGTAGTGCCAGTTTCTCCTCTACCGATTGTGCAGAAATAGAAAAAACAGACACCAACAGGAACAGGAATAAAAGTAGTCCTTGTTTGAAATGTCTGTTTTCGAATATCATAAATCAATTCCATTATTTGGTCACTGAAACATCAGTGCCAAGGCTGATTTTTAGTTAATAATATCAAATCCTGTATAAGGAATTAATGCCTTTGGAATTTTAATTCCCTCAGGAGTTTGGTTGTTTTCCAATAATGCCGCTACAATACGAGGAAGAGCAAGTGCGCTGCCATTTAATGTGTGAGCTAATTGGGTTTTACCATTTTCGTCTTTATAGCGAAGCTTTAAGCGATTGGCTTGATAATCCACAAAATTGGAAACAGAGCTTACTTCCAACCAACGTTTTTGTGCAGCGGAATATACTTCCATATCGTAGGTAAGTGCGGAAGTAAAACTCAAGTCGCCACCACAAAGACGTAAAACACGGTAGGGGAGTTCTAGTTTGACTAAAAGACCTTGAATGTATTCACTCATTTCTTCCAAACGTTCATAGGATTTATCAGGGTGTTCAATTACTACAATTTCCACTTTATCGAATTGGTGGAGGCGGTTCAAACCACGCACATCGGCACCATAAGACCCTGCCTCGCGGCGGAAGCACTGCGAGTAAGCTGTATTTCGAATTGGGAAATCCTCTGCCTTTACAATTTCGTTTCGATAAATATTGGTAATTGGAACTTCTGCAGTTGGGATTAGATACAAATTATCTACGCCTACATGATACATTTGACCTTCTTTATCAGGTAATTGCCCTGTGCCATAGCCCGAATCTTCGTTTACCATCAATGGTGGTTGTACTTCACGAAAGCCTGCCTTTTCGGCTTCGTCCAAAAAGAAATTAATCAAAGCTCGCTGCAAACGTGCACCTTTTCCTTTATAAAGAGGAAAACCCGCTCCGGTAATTTTATTTCCTAATTTGAAATCAATAATGTCGTATTTATCGGTCAATTCCCAATGAGGAAGAGCATCATCTCCTAAATCAGGAATTTCACCCACGTTTTTCAAAATCTCATTATCTTCATCCGAATTGCCTGCAGGAACCGAAGGGTGGGGGATGTTGGGTACTTGCAATAATTTTTCAGTTAGCTCATTGGCTGCCTTATTTAATTCTTCGGTAAATTGTTTTGAAAGCTCTTTCAACTCAGTAGTGCGAGCTTTTTTCTGATTTGCTTCTTCTACTTTACCTGTCTTGAAAAGCATACCAATCTCTTTGGCAATACTCTTCGATTCGGATAATACATCATCCAGTTTCTTTTGGAATTCTTTGCGTTTATCATCTAAGGCAATGATTTCATCTAATATGTCTAAATCTTTGAAATTCTTTATTTTAAGACCTTCTTTGATTTGTTCCTTTTCAGCTCTTATTTTATTTACTACTAACATCGTTTAATCTGTTTTATTTCGTTTGCGAAATTAATGATAAATGCACACCAATGATGTGGAATTTACAGCAATTTGACAACTCATTATGGCTAAGTTCTATTTCTTACTACTTTTCAATGGTTTTTCACCCCAACCCTAAAGGTAGAAACCATTGAAAAAACAAGAATCATTTTTTACTTTTTGGTTCCCTTCAGGGTAAGGGTAAAACAAAAAGTAAAAAATGCTATGAGAATTAGAATTTAACCCTCTTTATTTATTTTATCTGGGGATAAAACCCGCTCTTGCATTTACCAAGACTTCTACTTTTTGTCCATTATTGTAGCGAACTTTATACACAACCTTACCGTCTTTGTCCCAATAGGTCCAGACACCATCGCGCTTTATTCCATTAAATTGGCCTTCGCCCTTTTTCTTTCCATTAATATAGTATTCAACCCATTTTCCCGTAGGTTTACCTTCGATAAACGACTGCTTTTTATACATTCGGCCTCGTTCATCATAGAATTCCCATTTGCCTTCTTTTAAGTCATTTTTGTATTTTCCCTTAGCTTGAACTACACCAAGTTTATTCCATTCGGTAAATGAACCGTTTTTAAAACCGTCTTTATAAGTGCCTTTATATTTGGGCTTTCCATTGCTATAGTATTCTGTCACAGGACCATTCATACGGTCGTTAGCATAAACGGCTTGCAATTGCGGCTCGCCATCTTTATACCAAATTTCCCATTTTCCATCCATTAAGCCCTGCTTAAAGGATCCTTTTTTATAAAGCTGCCCTTTTTCGTACCACGATGTCCATTGTCCATCAATTTTTCCATCAACGTAATTTCCTTCTTGAAGTTTATTCCCATTTTCGAACCAAGTAGTCCAATGGCCTGTTTTCAAACCGTGGTCGAAACTACCTGTCTTCCATTTTTCACCTGTTTTATACCAAAAAGTCCATTCGCCATTTTGGTCGCCGGCAATGAAAGATCCTGTACTTCCTTTTTGTCCGTTTTCGTAATAGAAATTCCAAACAGAATCTTGTAAATCGTCTTTCAAATAGCCCTCCATCTCAGGCTTGCCATTCATATACCACCATTTTGCAGGGCCATTCAAACTGTCGTTTACAAAAACACCTTCAAACTCTTGCTTTCCGTTTCGGTAAAACTTTTGCGTAGGTCCTTGTCGCAAACCATTGTGGTAGTTTAGCTTTTCTTTTAATTGCTTATTTGCATAAAAATATTGCCATAAACCATCTTTCGCGCCATCTTTAATATTGCCTGAAGTGGCAATCACGCCATTTTTATAATACTCTTTGTATTCACCGTTTGTAGTGGGCTCTTCTCTTTTTAATTGGCCACCCATATAGTATTCTTTCCATAAACCAATGCGTTTGCCTGCTTTATAATTTCCGGTGGATAGAGTGTCTCCATTTTTGTAAAATGAAATCCACTGACCATCAAATTCCCCATTTTTAATGCCAACCTCTTCTTTTAGTTGTTTGTTGGTGTACCACGATTGCACTTTGCCATTTTCCATATCGATAAAGCGCATTTTATCGCCATTTTCATAAAAGTATTTCCATGCGCCCACTTTCTTTCCTGCCTGATATTCACCTTGGCTTTTTATTTGTCCATTGCGATAATACTCAGTCCATAACCCCTGCTTTTCGCCATCTTTCACCTGACCTTCCACTTGAAGTTTTCCCTTTGAAAACCAAATTCGATAAATGCCATTATTGTAATTTATTTGGCTCAAGGTGTCGCCATTCTCTAGGAGGTAAATCCATTCGCCTGTTTTTTCGCCATT
>QNXT01000219.1 GCA_003973505.1 Bacteroidota bacterium | reverse complement strand
TACGATTTCCTGATGAGTTTCAGCAGAACGGTTCTCTGAGCTTACTGAACCATTTTTACAAATGTTAAATGTTCTGGAAAGATATCGCTTATTTTGGCTTTTATGAACCTACTACCCATTCCTGCTTTGGATGGTGGTCATGTTATGTTTTTGACTTTCGAAATCATTATGCGTAAACCCCTTTCCGACAAATTTCAAGAACGAGCTCAAATGGTTGGAATGGCCATATTACTATCATTGATGGTTTTTGTGATTCTAAATGACATCTGGAAAAATTTTATTCGCTAAAAATAAGTCTAAAAAGCCTAAATTTGTCGAGCAATAAAAACTGATATAAGCATGGAGCAGCAAGAAGGTAAAAAGGAAACCTTATTATCAAATATCGATAGTCCGGATGATTTGAAGAAACTTAAAGTTTCTCAACTCCCACAACTATGTGATGAGCTTCGTGGTTTTATTGTGGATACTTTAGCGGATAATCCTGGACATTTCGGTGCCAGCTTGGGTGTGGTTGAATTGACCGTTGCTTTGCATTATGTTTATAATACCCCCGATGATAAATTAGTGTGGGATGTTGGGCATCAGGCCTATGGACACAAAATCCTCACAGGAAGAAAAAAACAATTTCATACCAATCGGAAATTAAATGGAGTGAGTGGTTTCCCAAAAATGACCGAAAGCGAATATGATGCTTTTGGTGTTGGACATTCTTCTACCTCTATTTCAGCCGCTTTAGGTATGGCTATTGCCTCGCAATTGCAAGGAAATAAATCTCGAAAGCATATTGCCGTAATTGGTGATGGAGCACTTACTGGCGGTGAAGCTTATGAAGCTTTAAACAATGCGGGTGTGAGTAAAAATGCTGATTTATTGGTTGTTCTAAATGATAATGGGATATCCATTGATAAGGGCGTTGGTTCACTAAAAGAGTTTCTTTTAGATGTAACTACCTCAAAGGCTTATAATAAGATTAAAGATAAAACCTGGAATGCCTTGGGTGTTTTGGGAAAAGAAGGTCCTGCACCTCGAAATATTCTACGTCGCTTTTTACAATCGGTTAAGACATCTGTTTTAACACGTTCCGAAATTATGGAATCCCTTAATATGCGTTATTTCGGTCCTGTTGATGGCCATGATGTAGAGCGTTTGGTTCGTGTGTTTAAACTCATGAAAAACATCGATGGTCCTAAGCTATTGCATGTGATTACCAAAAAAGGAAAAGGTTTTAAGCAGGCAGAAATTAATCAAACGAAATTTCATGCACCAGGAAAGTTTAATAAATCAACAGGTGCATTAGTGAGTTCTGACACCAGTCATTTGCCTCCAAAATATCAAGATGTTTTTGGTGAAGCCATTATTGAATTGGCAGAGAAGAATGAAAAAATTGTAGCCATTACGCCTGCCATGTTAAGTGGTAGCTCTTTGAATATGATGATGGAGAAAATGCCTCACCGTACTTTCGATGTGGGTATTGCCGAGCAACATGCTGTTACTTATTCCGGAGGTCTTGCAGCACAAGGCATGACACCTTTTTGCAATGTGTATTCTACTTTCTTGCAGCGTGGTTACGACCAATTAATTCATGATGTTGCTCTACAGAAACTCAATGTGATTTTCTGTATCGATCGTGGAGGACTTGTGGGGGAAGATGGTCCAACACATCATGGTGCATTTGATTTGGCCTACCTTCGTTTGGTCCCCAATATGATTGTATCGGCACCAATGAACGAAATGGAATTACGAAATCTGATGTTTACTGCCCAACAAGATAATATGGGGCCATTTTCCATTCGTTATCCACGTGGAAGAGGAGTAAATACCGATTGGCATAATGAGATGGAATTGGTGAAAATAGGTAAAGGTCGGGTGATTCGACATGGTAATGATGCGGCAATCATAAGCATTGGTCATGTGGGCAATTTTGCACAAAAAGCAGCAGACCTTTTAGCTAATGATGATATTGAAGTGGAAATCATTGATATGCGCTTCCTAAAACCATTTGACGAAGAGCTATTACACCAAACTTTAAAATCCTTTGACAAAATAATTACCGTGGAAGATGGTACGGTAGTAGGCGGTCTGGGTAGTTTGGTTGCGGAATTTATGACTAAGCATAATTATACAAATACATTGAAAATATTAGGTGTCCCCGACAGATTTATTGAGCATGGTACACCAGCAGAATTGTATAAAGAATGTGGCTATGATGTAGATGGAATATATCAAGCTGTAAAAGAAATATTATAAAAAATAATATCGGTTTTTTGCTATTTTTGTTTATTGTTCAACCTTATATTTTGTGTTAACAATTACTTAATAATCACTTATATTAGCCAATATGGGCATTTTAATTCTTTCGTTAATTGTTCTCATAATTTCATTCTATTTATTGAATGAAGTTACAGACCGTTACTTTGTCCCATCATTAGATCAGGTTGCATCCAAACTAAAGCTTTCGGATGATGCTTCCGGAGCAACGCTTATGGCTGCAGGATCCAGTGCGCCAGAGTTATTTATTGCCATTATTGCATTGGTAAGTGGCGATAATTTTGATATTGGTGTGGGAACAATTGTTGGCTCTGCTCTATTCAATTTGCTCGTTATTATTGGTGCCGTAGGACTTGTGAAAAACGCTAAAATTGCTTGGCGATCCATGTTGCGTGATATTGTGTTTTACATTATTGCCATTGCACTATTATATTGGGCTTATTCAAGTGGAACCATTACCATGTCGCATGTGGCCATTTTTGTGGGTGTTTATATTTTCTACGTAATCGTAGTGGTGTTGTGGCGTCATATTTTTCCTCATGACGAAAGCCCAACAGTACTAATAGAAGAAGAGGAGGAAGAAAATGCTGATTGGAAAAAGTATTTTAAGATTTTCGATATTTTGATGGAAAAGTTATTTGCTCCTAAGCGTTATTATGGGGTCAACTTTCTTATTTCCATTATTTTAATTGCGGGTTTAAGCTGGGCATTAGTAGAAAGTGCCGTGGTAATCAGTGTGGAATTAAATATTCCAAAGTATATCGTTGGCTTGACTATTTTAGCTTTTGGAACTTCAGTTCCCGATATGATTTCATCCCTTATCGTAGCACGACAAGGGCGTGGAGGTATGGCTGTAAGCAATGCTTTGGGATCAAATATTTTCGATGTTCTTATTGGGCTTGGATTACCTTGGTTAGGATTAATGATAATGAATGATTCGAATATACCGGTTGATACAGGAGAAATAAGTACACATATTTTAGTTTTACTGGGTAGTGTGGTTGGCATGCTTACCCTATTTGTGCTCAGCCGTTGGCGAATCAATAAACTCATAGGTACCATCATGATTGTTGCGTATTTATCTTATTTGGTTTATGTGATTTATAGCATCAGCTAATACTTTACTTTTTTCTTATTTGAATAATTAACCGATGACTTTCTCTGAAATATTTCATAATGTAATTCCCCATTGGGGATTAGAAATCGAATTTGCCGATGGCGAATTTATCGACCTTGGTGATGGCGATATGGGGTTTAGCTCCAATCAATTTGTCAAACTTTGGAAACGAGTGGAACAAGAGGTGGGATACAGCAACCCGTATAATGAGTTGATGGTATGGACAATGTATCAGGTTTTTCATAAATACGCCATGCAGCGTTTCGAGGAGGAAATATATTACCTTCGTCCACACGAGATTGATATTTGGGAAATAGAGGAGCAATATTTTCAAAACCTCAGTGCGCCCATTTGGAAAAAAGAATTGGCAGCTTATGAGCGTATCTAATAGTTTTGTCTGTTTTAGAAAAGAAGTTAGTTTTACAATAAAAAAGATAGCATGAGTAAAATACAATGGAAACCAGGAACCATGGTTTATCCTGTGCCCGCAGTAATGATTAGCTGCGGAATAGAAAAACAAGATTTTAATATTATCACAATCTCATGGACAGGAACCATTAATTCGGACCCTGCGATGCTGTATATTTCCATCAGACCCGGACGCCACTCTTACGATATAATTAAGAAAAACAAAGAATTTGTTCTTAATCTTACCAATAAAGATTTGGCCTATGCAGCCGATTGGTGTGGTGTAAAATCAGGACGTGATTTTGATAAATTCAAAGAGATGAAATTGACTCCTGAACCATCTAATGTGATAAAAACGCCCATGATAGCCGAGGCTCCATTAAGTATCGAATGTCAGGTAACACAAATCATTCCCTTGGGAACACATGATATGTTTTTGGCCAAAGTGGTTGCTGTAAATGCCGATGAAAAATATCTCGACCCCGAAACGGGTGCTTTTAATATGCAAAAAGCAGGCTTGGTTGCTTATTCACACGGTATGTATTACGAATTGGGTAATCAAATTGGAAAATTTGGTTTCTCTGTTAAAAAGAAAAAACCACGAAAACGTAAGCCTGGAAGTCCTTTAAAAGGCTAGAAAAATATTCATTGTCAAAAAGCACATAGTTTAAAAGCGATATCATTATGCCAAAAACACAATTTCTTAGTTTATTCATTGCACTTATTATAGGTCTTAGTGCATGCAATACAGATCCAAAGAAACCCCAAACAATTACCTTCCAGTTTATAGAAAGTACCGATGTTCACGGCAGCTTTTTTCCTGAAGATTTGGTTCGCCAACAAAAAGCCAAAGGAAGCCTTGCCCAAGGTATGACCTATATTCGTCAACAACGAGCTGATACAAGCCAGGAAGTGATTTTGCTTGATAATGGAGATATTTTACAAGGTACGCCCGTGGTATATTATGCCAACTATATTGATACGCTAAAACCCCATTTATTGTCACAGATAATGAACTTTATGCAGTATGATGCCAGCTCAGTGGGTAATCATGATATTGAAGCGGGTCCAAGAGTTTATGAGCAATTACGTAGCGAGGTACATTTCCCTTATATGGCAGCAAATGCCATCGATTCGGCAAGTGGCAATTCCCATTTCCCTGCTTATTGTATCATCAATCGTCGGGGGGTAAAAATTGCGGTTATTGGTCTCATTACGCCATCTATTCCAAATTGGTTACCCGAAAAACTGTGGCCGGGAATGTACTTCGACGATATGATAGAAACAGCACGAAAAGTGGTAAAAATAACCAAAGAAAAAGATCATCCTGATTTAATTGTAGGATTGTTTCATGCAGGCGTTGATGCAACTTATGGAGGAGCTTCAGCCGATGAGGAACGCAATGAAAATGCCTCTGTTTTGGTGGCTCAGCAAGTGGAAGGTTTTGATATTGTGTTTGCAGGTCACGATCATAAGCCCCTTAGCGAATTCGTTGTAAATACTGCCGGCGATTCGGTTTTAGTGTTAAATGCCGGTGCTCATGCGCAAAATTTTGCCATTGCAAAAGTTGAAATGCATTGGAATAAAAAAACACAATCCTATGATAAAAAACTAAAAGGGAAAGATGTAAGTCTTGCCAACTATGCTCCCGATAGTTTGTTTATGAAAAAGTTTGAACCCTATTTTAAAAATGTAAAAACCTATATGAATCAAAAGGTTGTAGATTTTGATTCTACCATTGATGCACAAGATGCACTTTATGGACCCTCTGCTTTTGTGGACATGATTCATCAAATACAGTTGGATGTAAGTGGAGCCGATATTTCCTTTGCTGCTCCTTTTTCCACTCATGCTATTTTGGAAAAAGGACCTTTGTTTATGCGCGATATGTTTAAGCTTTATCGTTACGAAAACTTCCTTTGTACTATCAAATTAACAGGAAAAGAAGTGCATGATTATTTAGAATACTCAACAAACCTTTGGTTCGATTCCTTAACAGATAAATCGACAAGCATTTTACTATTGAAAAAGGACAGCAAAAAAGATCGTTATGGTTTGCCACTGAAAAATGCATACTATAATTTCGATTCGGGAGCTGGAATAAAGTACTTGATCGACCTGAGTGCAAAGAAAGGCTCGCGTGTAAAAATACTCAGTATGGCTGATGGAAGTCCATTTGACGAGCATAAAACATATAAAGTCGTGATGAACTCATATCGTGCCAATGGAGGCGGTAATCATCTGCTTAAAGGAGTTGGACTGAGCAAGGATGAACTCAAACAACGATTTATAAAATGTAGCGATACCGATTTTCGTAGAATCTTAACCCATTGGCTCCAAAATAAAGGCCATTATAAAGCACAAAGTATGGATAATTGGGGATTTGCCAGCATGAATAAATCACAAGCAAAGTCATTAAATCAAAAGGAGCGTGAAATGCTATTGAAAAACATTTATAAAAACAACTAAGAGTATTTCAATACTATCAAATAGAATTGTGAAACCTTAGCAAGACAATAATTATCGTAAATTCCGCTTACGAAGTGCTTCTTCACGCGTCTTTATTTTACTAATGAAAAAGGCGTGATTGATGATAAAAAACAAACTATAAGAGTGATTCATTTTATGGCTTGTTATATCGTAGTATTCATCTGTGCGCAGTTGAATATTGATATCTTTGGAAATGGGATAATTAAAAATAAATTTGAAATTGAATAATTTTCGGTATTCCTGAGTAAAACTGCTATCCGTTTCCGACACACTTTGGAAAAGAAAGTCCCCTTTTGGAGCAATAAATTTATGACCATGCCAATAACCTGCCATAAAGCGGAAATAAGGGTTTTCGTATTTTACTTTTAGATAATAAGCTTCACCATTTCGCCAAGCATTTTCATAAAGCCCTGTTTTGGGCATACGCAATGCTTTATAGCTATATACTGTGGGTTCCAATCTGATGCGATGATTTTTATTGATTCGAAAAATAAAGTTCAATCCGGTTACCCCATTGAAAATAGAAATCGCAGGATCGGGACTTGCATCAATTTGCCCTCCCTTATGTAGTGTGAAAAGCTGAAGTGGAATTTCTATACCAAAGTTTTTTTTCTGTCCAAGTTTAAGCGTACTTGAGAATCCCATTTGAAATTTTTCTTGAAATGGATCATCTTTGAAAATATGTTGCTCCCAATTTATCCAAAAATCAGCTTTGAAGAAGTCGAGCTGACTAAGAAGTTGCATCCCATATTCAATATTATGCAAATAGAAATTATCCATTTTATATATGGGCTCGTCCAAATTATGACTATTGCTACTATAAATACTACCGAGTACCAAATCAAAATGTTTAAGGAATCGCTGCTGTATGCTTAATATGGGGATCGCTTGAGTAAACTCATCTCTTCCCGAGAATTTTAATAAATGCACCCCTGCACTAATGCGTGTATTATTTGTAAAATAATACTCAAGTGTGGGTCTTACGAAAAAACCAAGATTCACAAAACCATCGGTAAATTTGGAATACAGCTCACGATCGCGGATAAAGTTTGCATTTTCGATACGTAAATAAAGCTCTTGCTCGCTACTATCCCGAAGTTGCTTACTGCCAATATACTCCTGAGCTGATATTCTATTGGAGAACAAGACTCCTATTGTAAAAAAAATGACAAGAAATAGATTCTTGCTCTTAGTGATTTGTTCCATGAAAAAATGTGCGTTTTTACAAAAGTCAAAGCTACAGAAAAATACATTCCAAATGTGAAAATGAATAATTTTCAGGTAAAACAGCTAGCTTTATAAATACTTCTTATTGTACCAATGGGATATAAATTTTGGTATCAAAAATCAACTACTTTTGTTAGAGATATTAATTTGAAATTATGAGTAAATTTAGAAGGAAATCGTTTGCAAGTGATAATTGGGCTGGAGTTTGTCCTGAAGTAATGGCGGCCATGGTAGAGGCTAATGTTGATTATGCTCCTGCCTATGGGGATGATAAATATACAGAATTGGCACAATTAGAATTTAAGAAACTGTTTGGAAACCAATCGGAAACCTATTTTGTATATAATGGAACAGGGGCTAATATTTTGGCCTTGTCGAATGTTTCACATTCTTTTAATGCAATAATTTGTTCGGCTGAGGCCCATGTAAATGTGGATGAATGTGGTGGTTTCGAAAATACTTCAGGGGCAAAACTTATTGATATTCCCACAGAGAATGGCAAACTGACCGTTGATATGATTCAACCATTTGTTGATTCTTTACGCCATCCTCATCAGTCGGTACCCAATGTGATTAGTATTACACAAGCAACCGAAGTTGGTACGGTTTACACAAACGAAGAGATAAAAATCCTTGCCGATTTTGCACACAAACATGGCATGCTATTACATATTGATGGGGCACGCATAGCCAATGCTGTGGTATCTCAGAATACCGATTTCAAAACGATGATTACAGATACAGGTGCGGATATATTGTCTTTTGGTGGAACAAAAAATGGGATGATGTTTGGAGAAGCCGTAGTGTTTTTGAAGCCTGAATTGGTAAATCACTTTGAGTTGTATCGTAAGCAAGGAATGCAACTGCACTCAAAAATGCGATTTATCTCGGCTCAGTTTATTGCCTTATTGCAAAATGATGTTTGGAAAAAGAATGCCCTTCATGCCAATAAAATGGCTCAATATCTAGCCGAGAGATTAAATTCATTTCCTG
>QNXT01000059.1 GCA_003973505.1 Bacteroidota bacterium | reverse complement strand
AAAACTCTTGGCGGTGCCTATGACGAACGAGCCTATAGCGTAGTGCAAACCCCCGACAGTGGCTTCGCCATAGTGGGCTATACCTATAGCTTTGGAGCAGGGGGCAGCGATGCTTTTTTCTTAAAACTTAAACCCAATGGTGATATTACGGTTAGCAATGGTTTTGCGCCTGAAATAAAAGAGTTGGGAATAAGATTTTATCCAAATCCTGCAAAGGAAAACATCACAATTGATTTCAAAAACACTTTAATTCAAGATGCGGAACTAATTATATATAATAATTTGGGTCAAAAGTTAAGGTCGTACAGCTTGCAAAAGCAGCAATCAGAAATAAAAATTGTTTTAACTGGAGTTAAATCGGGTATTTATTATTGTGAACTAAGAGCTAATAAAAAAACTATAGGTACAGGAAGATTTATAAAAGAATGAATTTAAAACCCACGCTTCATAGCCATACACATCCCGATAAAGTGTTTCTTGGCTTTCGCTCCAAAAAGCGAAAACTTAGAAACACTAAATCGGGAGGAGTATGTCTATCCCAACGCACTTGTATTCCGGCAGGAAGAAAAAAGCCCAGCAAGTAACAATGGCTGATACTGCATATCGAACTTTGTTGTAGGGTGAGCACTTATTCTTCTTAATTTAGCAACTCAACCAATTGGAGCTTAACCATTTTTATTTCGGCACGCAGCATAGCCGAGACGTTAATATTCCATTCAGAAGAAAACAAATAACAAAATCAATTTATTATTCTGGATTACAGAGCAAACCTTTAGATTTGCTCTGACTCAAGGCAACTATTTTTTAAGTTATTGGTCTAAAAGATAACCATTACAAAAAAGTCGTTTTTTTTGACTTTACTTCCCAATATTTTTAACCCACTATAATGCCTCTACTCCCCATAGAGGCATTATTCATTTAAATATTTTGTTTTAAGTTTGAAAATCAGCGCTGTACAATTTTGAGTATTTAATCTTGAGTTCAGAAGGTTTTCATTGGAAAAATGAATTTGGAGGAAATATTTTACAGAATAATGACTATTTTTGCAAAAGAAGAAATGAGTATTATGCAACGAAAACAATTTATATTTGGAACACAGGAGCAAGAACAAAGCTCCGGCGAAGTTATGGAGCAGCAAGCGCCCGTATTCGATTTAGTGCTTTTCAATGATGATGTAAATACTTTTGATTGGGTAATCGAAACATTAATTGAGGTTTGTGACCACGAGCTCGAACAGGCTGAGCAATGTGCTTATATTGTACACTATAAAGGAAAATGTACTGTTAAATCAGGCGATTTTGAAACACTTGAACCCTTACAGCGTGAACTTTCAAATCGTAACCTAAGTGCTGAAATAATTTAGCAACCTCTTCATCTTGGAGTGTTTTCCAAGTTTTATTTTATAAGAAATCATAAAAAAACAGATATATCATGGCAGGAATTAATAAAGTTATTTTAGTAGGAAATTTGGGAAAAGACCCTGAAGTTCGTTCTTTAGAATCAGGAGTAAAAGTGGCGCAATTTAGCATGGCTACTACAGAAAGTTATAAAGACAATAGTGGAAATTGGCAGGATAAAACCGAGTGGCATAATATTGTTGCCTGGCGTTGGTTGGCCGAGAAAGCCGAGACTCAACTGCATAAAGGTTCTCAAGTATATGTAGAGGGAAAAATTACGACTCGTCAGTGGACTGATAAAGACAATAACACACGTTATACAACGGAGATTGTTGCAGAAAAACTTATGGCTTTGGGTAAACGCGAAGGCGGAGGAAGCGGAAACTATCCCCCACCACCAAGTTTGGAGAATGCACCTGCTGCTGCAAATACTCAGGAAGCCAAGCCTGCAGAACCAAGTCTTGACACAAAGCAAGAGCCTGAGGATGATTTACCATTCTAAGCTTGTGAAATAGTATTGAAAAGCGTTGAAATACAGTGTTATTTCGACGCTTTTTTTTGCCATATAATTCCTGCTAAAATAAGAATTAGGCCGATAAAAGTGGCTGGATGAATGGGCTCATGCAAAATATAGCCAATAAATAGCAGTGATAAAAATGGTGATAAATAGATTAATTGGCTTACTTGATCAGTTCGCTTTGCATTTTTCAATGCATTGAGCCAAAGAAAGAAAGTAAGCCCCATTTCTGCTAAGCCCACATAGGATACAGCTAGTATCCCTTGAATGTTTGGCAAAGTAAAACTTGAAAAAAAGTAAACCATCGGTAATGTGAAAAGAAATCCAAAGCTAAAACTCAAAAAGAGTTTGATGCTTTCATCGGCTTTGCACTTAAGATTTATAATCCAAAACAAAGCCCAAATTACAGAGGTGGACAGGGCAAGCAAATCACCTTTTAAATCAGACAGTTGCAATTGAAATAAATTTCCTTTTGTGGCAATAACTAATACGCCTACAAAGCTCAATGCAATGGCTATAACCCCTTGAGTTGAGAGCTTCTGCTTAAGTAAGGGAACTGAAAGCAGTATCAAAACAATGGGCCAGGTATAATTTAAGGTCATGGCTTCCTGAGCAGGCAATATATCGTAGGCCTTAAAAAGAATAAGATAATAAAGAAAAGGATTTAGAAAACCTCTTAAAACAGCCATTCCCCATTCATATTTGGATAGCTTGGCAAGCAAGGGAAGTTTGTTTTCTAACAACAAAATAAAAAACAAAATAACTGTTGCTACGCCACTTGCATAAAGCAATAGCTGAATAAAATCAACCTGTTGCAAGGCGATTTTGAATGCTGTGGCTACAGTTGACCATAGCAAAACAGCCAATAAGGCAAATATATATGCTTTGTTTTGTTGCTTCATTTATCAGGCTAAGATATATTTATTTTTGGAATGCTTATTTGCTTGCTAAAACATTTGGAGGTGTTTTTTTCAATCAAAAAAAGAAGGTGTTTACTAGTTGAAACTACCCGCATTTAAGGGTTTAAAAATAAACTTCTTGCGCAACTACATTTGCATATCTTTGCACGCTTTTCCAAACGCTTAGATTATTTGTAAATGTAGGAGTGCTGTTTTGAGTATTCATATAAATAATAACGGTTATTGAAAGAGTGTAATAGAATGTATATATGATGATTAAGAAAATAAAAGAATTTAAGTGGATAAGCAAACGAAAGTGGAATGTTAAGGATGATATTTTTTCGGGTTTAACGGTTGCATTGGCCCTAGTGCCTGAGGCTGTTGCCTTTGCTTTTATTGTAGGCATATCCCCAATTATTGGTCTTTATGGTGCCTTTATGATGGCGTTGATTACCGCTATTCTTGGAGGTCGCCCTGGCATGATTTCAGGTGCTACTGGAGCCATGGCCGTCGTAATGGTCGGTTTGGTTACAGAAGCTGCTGCTTATGGTAATTCCTTGGGTTTAGATGGCAGTGTTGTGGGTTTACAATTCCTCTTCGCTACTTTATTACTCACAGGTCTCATTCAAATTCTTGCGGGGGTATTCAAATTGGGGAAATATGTACGGATGATTCCTTACCCCGTAATGATGGGTTTTGTAAATGGCTTGGCCATAGTCATTCTGCTTTCGCAGTTGAGTATGTTTAAATCGGGAGGTGAATGGCTCAGTACTGACCGCCTTCTTATCATGATGGGTCTGGTAGCCTTAACCATGGCTCTAATGGTTCTTATTCCAAAAATATCTAAAAAAATCCCAGCTACTTTGGTTGCCATCCTATTGGTTTCAGCCTTGGTTATTTTTCTAAATATTGACACCGAAACCGTACGTAGTTTCGTGGCATCAGGAAGTCCTGATGGTAACGGCAGTCTTGCAGCTGATTTACCCAAATTCGCTGTCCCTAGTATCCCATTAACCATGGAAAGCTTGCGTATTATCCTTCCTTATGCTTTTATTCTGGCGGCTGTTGGTTTAATCGAATCATTAATGACATTAAATCTTATTGACGAACTTACCGAAAGTCATGGAAACGGCAATCGTGAATGTGTGGCTCAGGGAACAGCAAATATTGTAAATGGATTTTTTGGTGGCATGGGTGGTTGTGCCATGATTGGTCAAAGTATTATCAATATCAAATCGGGTGGACGTGGCAGACTTTCGGGTATTGTCGCAGGATTAGCCCTATTGATGTTTATTCTTTTTACTTCCGAATATATCGAAATGGTTCCCATTGCCGCTTTGGTTGGAGTGATGTTTATGGTGGTTATCGGAACCTTTGCTTGGAGTACTTTTAAGATTATGAATAAAATACCAAAATCGGATTTGCTTGTAATTGCTGTGGTAACTGTAGTGACTGTGGTTGCAGATTTGGCTGTGGCCGTTTTAATAGGTATTATTATTTCTGCTTTGGTGTTTGCTTGGGAAAATGCCCTTCGTATTCGTGCCCGAAAACATATTGATGAGCATGGTATTAAACATTATGAGATTTATGGCCCATTGTTTTTTGGCTCTACAAAATTGTTTACCGAAAAATTTGATGCCAAAAACGACCCTAAAGAAGTAATTATCGATTTTAAGGAATCGCGTATTATGGATCAATCAGCCATTGAGGCAATCAATAAAATTACGCAGAAATATTTGGAATTGGGTAAAACAATCCACCTTCGCCATTTAAGTAAAGATTGTGCGAAACTGATTAAAAAGGCAGAGAAAATATGCGTGGTAAATGTGTTGGAGGATCCCGACTATTTCATTGCTATTGATGATTATAATAAAAAGTTAGCAGCGAAATAAGCTCTGCAAGAATTAGAGTCTTTCTTCGGAGGCGTAAGAACACTTGCATAATGACAAGTTGGTTTGTTATTTTTTTCGGCAAAAAACCATTACAAAATGCATCAGTTTAGGAATGAGCTGGTACTATTTATAATCCCAAATTCGATACAATATTTCAAAGTATTTACATCGTTCAATTTACTATCTTTGCAGCTGCTAAAAACGAGAATGAATGAAAGCAAATTTAGAGGAACAAAGCTGGTTTAATCGATTATTTACGAACTTAAACTACAAGTATAAGTTGGTAATAATGAACGAATCTACCTTCGATGAGAAGCTTTCGTTCCGCATTTCCCGAATGCGCGTTTTTATTGTTTTTGGTTTGGTAACCCTTATTTCCATCGCTTTTACTATTTTTATGATTTACATCACTCCTCTAAAGGAGTATATTCCTGGTTATGCGAGTGTTGATAAAGTAAAACTAGTTTATATAAACAAACTTAAAACCGACTCATTGGAACATGAAATTGCCCAACGCGATTTGTGGTTGGCTAATTTTAAAAATAGAATCTTACTAGGGAAAGATATTGATGAGAACGACAGTATTAATATGATAAAAGATGCTACTGTCGATTATAACAACCTCGATTTCAACATCTCAAAAGAAGATTCTGCGCTACGTACCAAATGGGAAAAGGTCCCCGATTACGATTTAAGTAATGCTCCAAATACTTCAAAAAGAGGAGGAATCAGTAGGTTCTTTTTTATGGCTCCCATTAAAGGAACTATATCGGGCGGTTTTAATCCCCAAAAGCAACATTATGGAGTGGATATTGTTGGTAAAAAGGATGCCCCAGTAAAAGCTTGTTTAGATGGGATGGTTATCCTTTCTACTTGGAGTTATGATTATGGATATATTATTGCTATTCAGCACGATGACCATATTGTATCTGTTTACAAACATAATTCAACATTGCTTAAAAACGAAGGCGATATGGTTTCGGCAGGTGACCCCATTGCCATTGTGGGAAATACTGGAAAAATAACAACAGGGCAACATTTACACTTTGAAATATGGTATAATATGAACCCCATTAATCCCGCTCAATTTATCTCTTTTGATTAAATTTTTATGAAAAAAATAGCCATTTTAGGTTCCACAGGTTCGATTGGGACACAAGCACTTGAAGTAATAGAAGAGCATAGCGATAAATTTGAAGTGGAGGTGCTGACTGCGGGAAACAATGTAGATTTACTCATCAGTCAGGCACAGAAGTTTAAGCCCAATGTTGCCATTATTGAAAATGAAGATTTATATCCCCGACTTCAAGAAGCATTAGAGAATGAAGATATTCAGCTTTATGCCGGAAAAAAAGCCATTGATCAGGTTGTAGAAATGGGAAGTATCGACATGGTAGTTATGGCCATTGTTGGTTTTGCGGCTCTAAGCCCCACACTCAATGCCATCGAATCTCAAAAGCCCATTGCCATTGCCAATAAAGAAACCTTTGTTGTTGCCGGGCAATTGGTAACCTCCCTGGCTCGAGCCAAGGGTGTAAATCTTTATCCCGTAGATTCCGAGCATTCGGCTATTTTTCAATGTCTTGTAGGTGAATTTGATAACCCAATAGAAAAAATTATCCTTACAGCCAGTGGAGGACCTTTCCGTGGTAAAGACCGTGCCTTTTTACAAAATGTAAGCATAAAAGACGCATTGAAACATCCCAATTGGGAAATGGGACAAAAGATAACCATCGACTCGGCAAGTATGATGAATAAAGGCTTGGAGGTGATAGAAGCACATTGGTTATTCGGAGTAAAACCTGAGCAAATAGAGGTTGTTGTACATCCACAATCCATTGTTCATTCCATGGTGCAGTTTCAAGATGGCTCTGTAAAAGCCCAATTGGGCCTGCCCGATATGAAGCTCCCTATTCAGTATGCTTTGTCGTATCCTGCGCGACTAAAGAATCGTTTTCCTCGTTTGAATTTTGCCGATTATCCACAGCTTACATTTGAGGCTCCGGATATGCATAATTTTCGTAACCTTGCACTCGCTTACGAAGCTCTGAAAAAAGGAGGAAATATGCCCTGTGTTCTCAATGCGGCCAATGAAATTGCGGTAGAGGCATTTTTACAAGAAAAAATAGGTTTCCTTCAAATATCAGACCTAATTGAGCGTTCAATGCAAAGCGTTGACTTTATCGCACAACCGTCTTACGACGATTATAAAATGAGTGATATCGAAGCGCGAAAAAGAGCATTGACTTTAATTTAAACAAATAGTATAATAATGGATGGATTAATAATGACAGGCCAGCTTATTTTGGCCTTATCAATTATAGTAGGATTACATGAATTTGGGCACTTTATTGCTGCAAGAGCTTTTGGAATTCGGGTTGAAAAGTTTTACCTATTTTTCGATGCTTGGGGCATAAAATTATTCTCTTTTAAAAAAGGTGATACAGAATATGGTATTGGTTGGTTGCCTTTGGGTGGCTATGTAAAAATTGCCGGAATGATTGACGAGTCGATGGATAAGGAGGCAATGAAACAACCTGCAAAACCTGATGAATTTCGTTCAAAACCAGCTTGGCAACGTTTAATCGTTATGCTGGGTGGTGTGATAGTGAACTTCTTTTTGGGCGTAATCATATTAGCCTTTATCACTATGCATTACGATAAGGAATATCTTCCTGTTGATGAGGTTGATAATGGTATTTATGCCTATGAGTTAGCTCAGGAAGTGGGCTTTCAAACGGGTGATAAAATCATCGCTGTGGATGGCAAAGAAATCGATCGCTTTAGTGATGTATTATCACAATCAAATCTTATGGGAGCTGAGGTTACTGTTTTACGAAATGGTGCAGAAGTTAACGTAATTATTCCTGATACTTTCTACAAAAACTACACTTCAGGTCATAAGCCGCTATTTATTACAGCTGACAATTTCAGCTTTACAGTGGATAGTGTTTTAGCTGAATCTCCTGCCGAAAGTGGAGGAATTAAGAAAGGCGATAAGATTTATGCTGTGGATTCACAAGAAGTGAAAACCTTTGGCGATTTTCGTCAATCAGTTCATGGTCGTGCCGATGAAGAGATTACAATTTCTATTTTGCGTGATGGCGACTCAGTGGATTTAACACTTAAAGTGGATAGCTTTGGCATGGTGGGCATTATGCCTGTGAATCCGTATAAGCTGAAAGAATATACAATTGGTGAAGGATTTAAATATGGCTGGAATGATGGTGTATCAATACTTGCAGCCAATGTAAAAGGTTTCGGGAAAATATTTAGTGGTAAAGAAAATGCTGCTGAATCCTTGCAAGGACCAATTGGTATGGCCACTTTCTTTGGTGCCGAATGGAAATGGCATCGATTCTGGTATCTTACTGCTATGATATCGCTTATTTTGGCTTTTATGAATCTACTACCTATTCCTGCTTTGGATGGCGGTCATGTTATGTTTTTGACTTTCGAAATCATTATGCGAAAACCCCTTTCCGACAAATTTCAAGAGCGAGCACAGATGGTTGGAATGGCCATATTACTTTCTCTGATGGTTTTTGTAATTCTAAATGACATTTGGAAGAATTTTATTCGTTAAAAATTAGTCTAAAAAGCCTAAATTTGTCGAGCAATAAAAACAGGTGTAAGCATGGAGCAGAAAGAGGATAAAAAGGAAACCTTATTATCAAATATCGATAGTCCGGACGACTTGAAGAAACTTAAAGTTTCTCAACTGCCACAACTATGTGATGAGCTTCGTGGTTTTATTGTGGATACTTTAGCGGATAATCCTGGGCATTTTGGAGCCAGCTTGGGTGTGGTGGAATTGACTGTTGCTCTGCATTATGTTTATAACACCCCCGATGATAAATTAATTTGGGATGTTGG
>QNXT01000058.1 GCA_003973505.1 Bacteroidota bacterium | reverse complement strand
TACCAACCATCTGATGCTGACACCACAATTTATGAAGCTCAGGCACGCATCCATTATGCGCTTTATTATAATTATAAAGCAAAGCAATTACTTGATAGTGGGAGTACTTATATTTACGATGATTTAAACTATGGCAAAGATGTGTCGAGTCTGGGTTCATTTTCAGTGAAGGCAGAAAAAGGAAACTCCTATGTCCTCAAACTAACTTTAACTGACGAAAATAACGGTAATGAGAATTCAAAATTCTTAGAACTGGATAAAGTTCAGAACGACACACGACAAAACTATTTCCTCACTGCTTCCGACGACTTACCCATGATTGTGGATTATGTAACACGTGGCGATGCGTATCATTTGCATCATCGAGATACAAACATTACAACCGCTTGGGTAAAATATTTCAAACCAAACTTAAAACCCGCTCGCCCGCCAATGAGTAGCAGTGCATTAAACAGAAGAATTGTTCGAGCCGACACCATTTACCGCATTCATTTTCATAATGGAGTAAGCGAAGAACTTCATTTTAATAAACAAGGCTATTACCACATTATGTTGGACTCGCTGGCACAGAATGGGGTTACAATTTACCAATTCACTCAGAACTACCCTTATATCATCTCATCAATGCAAATGGTGATGCCTTTGCGCTATATAAGCTCATATTCAGAGTTTAAAAAGATCATTAATGCTGAAAACAAACAAAAAGCAGTAGAGGATTTTTGGATTAAAATTGCAGGTGATAAAGAACGGGCTCGGCATCTCATTAGTTTGTATTACAACAGAGTACAACAAGCTAATATGTTATTCTACTCCGACCGCGAAGGTTGGATGACCGACCGGGGAATGATATTCATTATTTTTGGTCCACCCGATGTGGTATTTCGCGATGCAGAAATGGAAACCTGGATTTATGGCTATCAAAAGAATAATAAAAATCTGAAATTCGATTTTTATAAAACCGACAATCCATTCACAAATGCCGATTACCTATTAAACCGATCGCCAATTTATAATACCCCTTGGAATAATTCATTGGAAATATGGCGCCGATAGTAAATAATCAGGGATTATAAAATGGCATAGACAATACTAAACAATCAAGACGAAAAGAATACCACAAATGGAATACAGACAAAAGAAACAAAAAGACGACTTCATATACGGAACACATCCCATTCAAGAGGCATTTGATAGTGGAAAAGAAATTGACAAGCTATTGATTCAGAAAGGTGTACGCAACGATGCTATCCAATCCATTATTCAAAACGCCAAACAAACGGAAACTCCTTTTCAGTTTGTTCCTATCGAAAAGATGAACCGGGTAACCCGAAAAAATCATCAAGGAATTATTGCTTTTGTTTCTAATGTTGAATACCAAAAATTAGAGCAAGTACTACCAATGGTTTACGAAAAGGGAGAAACCCCTTTGATACTAATACTTGACCGAATAACTGATATTCGAAACATAGGAGCCATTGCTCGTACAGCTGAATGCACGGGTGTGCATGCCATTGTGGTTCCCGCTCAAAACTCTGCACGCATCAATGCTGACGCAGTAAAATCCTCAGCAGGAGCCATATTACGAGTTCCCATTGTAAGAAGTTTTAACTTAAAAGACAGTATCAAATTTCTAAAAGATAGCGGGCTTCAAATTTACGCTGCCAGCGAAAAAGCAAACGACGAATACGACGCCGTAGATTACACCACTCCATCAGCCATTATTATGGGCTCAGAAGAAGATGGTGTGTCTGGTGAATACATCAAGCTTTGCGATAAAACCGTGCAAATACCCATGATTGGGGAAATTACTTCACTTAATGTTTCGGTTGCTGCCGGAGTTATGCTTTTTGAAGTATTGAAACAAAGACGAAAAGCTTAGTATCATCACTATTATAAAAAAGCAATATGAAGGCAAGCAAAAAAGAATATCTCATCTTAGGAGTCATACTTTTTCTCGGCTTGCTTATTCGCCTTTATCATTTCAATACATTTTCATTATCTAATGATGAGCTCAGTGCTATTTACCGATTAAATTTCAACAATTTACACGATTTAATTATCGGTGGAGTCATGCCCGATTTTCACCCTGCCGGAGTACAAATATTTTTATACTATTGGACACAAATTTTTGGGACTTCAGTAACCGCCATTCGCTTACCATTCATCATTGCTGGCACTTTGGCCATTCTATTTATTTACTTATTTAGTAAACGTTGGTTTGGAAGCACCCCTGCCCTACTATCAGCAGCAAGCATTGCTTTTTTGAGTTTCCCTATCATGTATTCACAAATTGCACGGCCTTACAGTCTTGGACTACTCCTCATTCTATTTTTAAGCTGGGCTTGGAGCATTGTTCTTCGCCCCACAAAGAACGAAAAACAATATATCTGGCTCTATTCTGTTTTGTTGGGCATTGCTTTTTCATTAAATCTTTACAATCACTATTTCAGCGGATTATTGGCCTTTATTATTGGAATATTGGGTTTTTCATTTATCAATAAAAACAACTATAAACCCTATTTAGCAGCCACATTAATCGGCACATTACTTTTTATTCCTCATATACAAATCACACTGCACCACCTTAGCAAAGGCGGCTTAAGCACTTGGTTGGGAGCACCTTCCTGGGATTGGCCCATTGGTCATATTGGTTTTATCTTCAATACCTATTTCAATATCCTTTTTATTCTTATTGCTATTTTTCTGCTTCGTAGAAATGCCATAAAGCATTATTCAAAATCAAAAATACGGACACTTTTATTCCTATTTTTTATACTGCCTTTACTTATTGGACTACTCTATTCTAAATTCGTAAACCCCGTACTACAAGACAGTATTCTAATTTTCAGCATGCCGTTTATAATGGTTTTTATTTTTTCCTTTGCTCCGAGCACACTCAACAACAAAAGCATTTATAGCATTGCCAGTCTATCTATTATATTTATACTCACAACCCTATTTATTCCACAAGAACGCAAAGTTGATGTGCAAAATTTCAAAGGAATAGCTAAGCATTTACAAAAATGGAATCAAGAAAATCCTTCAGAATCTTATATTCGTATAATGGATAGTAATTCACCTGAATACCTAAAGTACTATTTGAAAGACGATACGAATACAATCCGTTTTGATCAATGGAAAATAGAAGATGATCAAGATTTGAAAGCATTGCAAAACATATTGGATAACAGCCAGGCTGAATATCTTAACTATGTGGTTTTAGCCCCCGACAATTCCATTGCTTGGAATATGATTATCAATCATTTTCCTTATAAAAAACACTCGATTGTTTATAAAAAAAATGCACAAGCCTATGAACTATCACGCTCAAATAAAAGAGGCGAAGTAAACCTTTGGGATTTCCCAAATAATTGCTTGGCAAAAATAAAAATTGATTCCTGTATGCTATTGCAAGACGTAAAGTATAGCGATGGCTTGGTATATAAATTTGAATCAGAACTGATTGATACTGAAGAAGAATTCGAATATATCGTATATACTAAAGGAAAGTTCTTAGACTCTGCTGTGAACATCGGTGCACATATTGTTTTTTCCATAAACTACGATGATGGAGATAGCTATTGGAGTTCAGCACCACTACACTATTTTATACATAGCAATATAGAGCAAAGCATATACTATGTAAAGCAACTTCCGGAAATAAAGCCCAATGCTCTGTTGAAAGTGTATATTTGGAATCCTAATAATGAAAAACTTCAAGTTTCAAACTTCCAAATATGTTTATCGCGTAAAAAGATTTAAGCTGCTGCGGGACCCATATATTTTGAATCTCCAAATCCTAATATGAGAATAAAAATAAAACCAAAGAATATAAGCCCTAAGGTAAATCCTACACCATGGCCAAAGCTTTTGGATAATTGATGAGTTAGCCATATTCCAAAAACAAGGTTAACTCCGGGTATTAATAACAACAATATCCAATACCATGGTTTACCAACGATTTCTAAAAGGACAATTGTATTATAAATGGGAATAATAGATGCCCATCCTGGCTTACCTGCTTTTGTATATACTTTCCATATGGCAATTATATATATAATGCCTATAGCAAGAAGAAGATAAAAATACGAAAAGATGAAGGCTAACAACCATGCAGAATAATCAAACGTTGGGTCTTGAAGTAAAATCATATCAGTCTGTTTTTAAGTTTAATTTCATCAAATGTACACAAAAAAACAAGGCTTACTGCACTATTGTTATCTTCTTTGTATATAATGTTTTATCATTATTATAAATTCGAAGCAGGTATAAACCATTTTCTAAAGGACTTGTTGAAAATGTAAACACATTCTTTCCTGCCTTGGCCTGAGCATCATACAAATCAGCTACCTTTTGTCCATTTATACTTACTATTTCAATCTTAATTTCCTCATCCTTGGTCAAATGAAACTCCACCGACATCATCTCGTTTACAGGAGGATTCGGATAGGCTTTTGCCGAGAATTCCTTTGCAGCTTTGGGCACATCTTTTTTCGGACTTTTAATGGAAGCTATCCAAGTTCCATACGCTTGTTTATTTCCTATTTTCTTACCAAAAGTACCACTTGCCCAAACAACACCTGGCTCATTATACTTTGGTTGACTTCCCGAATAATCGCCCCAACGCTGTAAACTCCATAATATGTATATACGAGTATTTCCCGAATACAAATTACCCAAAGGAGAATAGGTATCGTCCTCCTCAAAAAATATGGAACCAAATGATGGCACATGAGTTTTTGAAGCATAATCAACCGTAATAAGCGACTGCTGACTCTCATCATGCAAGCCACAATAGGAAATGTTGGGATAACCATACTCCATATCCGCCTTATTTTGATCAGAATAGATATTCAAATGCAGTTTTGGAGAATTTGTAACATCCTTTATCACACCATGATAAAAACCTGCAATCTTATTCGTATCGCCATCAAAATAAATATTCAAACTATTACCCACAAATTGAATTTGTCCATTTTGATAAAAAGCGCCCAAAACTCTTGCATCATTCGTTGCCAAACGTTTTGAACCCGGTTGATGTGCGTTTGGAGGCATTCCATATTTTGTGTCTGATAATAATAAATCCAGATTCAAATCAGCATGTCCTGAAGATAAATTATCCTCAATTTTTATCAAATAGAAAGTATCACTCTCCAAGGCAAAATTCTGATTTGATAGTAGATATACTTCTGGACCATAAAATGCATTTCCTCCTCGCACAGGATGAATATTACGTACATTCTTGCCATTATATGCTATATCATAATGTAGGTTTGTTGTTAATGAATCACCATTATAACCAGTCTTTTTATCTATTTGCCAAACCACACTCTGCTTAAAGGAAGTTTGCCATGAACCACCATCTTTCAATAAATTGCCGGTAATAAATAATTCATCATGGCTTAAGGAAATTGCGGGATAATCTGTCCAAGAAGTATCATTCAGCGGATTTCCTGGCAAACTATAAATATTCCATTCTCCCATTGGATCATTCGACTGCGAAAAAGCCACGATAATATTACTCTCATAGGATTTAGAGCCAGCCAAATAAACCAAAATAAAACGATCATTCTCATAATCATAGATAGCTTTTGGATCGTACTGATGCGGAGAAACATTCGTAAGCGTGTCGGAGAATTTACTTAATGAAATAACCTTCAACACACTGTCCAATTGAGTGTCATAAAACTGGATATTCGTATTTATGGCCGACACTACAATTCCATCATTGGAAATGGCCATGGTATTATCATTGGGAATCCCACCATTATAATGATTACCTTCATAACCATCCACCACAACAGCAGTATCTACCTCATTTGCAGCCTTTCGTTCGTAAGAAGACGAACGGCTATGAATCATCGTATAATTATGAGTCGAGATTTGCGATTTGATGTCTTTTAAGTACGATTGATAAGTAGCATTACCCACAAATACACTATCAATATGCTGAAGATGCGGCAAATAATCTTGTTTTACATTTTTGGGACTAAAATGCGTTTGGCATGCAATACGAAAACTTTTTGAAGCACTAGTACTTTGGGCTTTTGTTAGGCCACCACTAAACAATACTAATAAAGCACTGAATAGTAATGTTATCCATTTATTTTGAATTCTCATAGTTCATTTTATTGTGTGCTACGAAAATAGAAAAATTTTATGATAATATTAAATTCGTATAATAATAGTATCTTCGCGGCCACATTTTTAACACACATAATTATTATGAATTTTCTCAAACGTAGCCTTAAATTAGGCTTAATCTTAATCACAACAATCAGCTTTCAATACACCTCTTTTGCACAGTCGTGGGTTGATAGTATGGACGACCCAAATGCAAATTTTTACAAAACTCAGGAACTTGCCAACGCATATTTCAAGGATATAACCTATGAAAAAGGAAAAGGCTGGAAACAGTATAAACGTTGGGAATATTTTATGAGAACACGTGTAGATTCAAATGGGCATTTTACTCATCAGATGGAGGCTTTTAAGGTCTATAATAAAGTACAGCAACAATATGCCACAGCTCGACTAGGACAAGGAACTGCAGGTAACTGGACTTCTTTAGGACCAAATGGAGCACCACAAGGTTCAGGAGCAGGACGTCTTAATTGCATTGCTTTTCACCCAACGAATAGCAACTATATTCTTGCAGGTGCTGCTTCGGGAGGAATTTGGATTAGTACAAATAATGGGGCTAGCTGGAAAACCTACACCGACAATCTTGGAACCTTAGGTATTTCAAGTATCGCTTTTGCTCCATCAGATCCAAAAACTGTTTATGCTGCTACAGGTGATGGAGATGCAAAAGATACCTATACCATAGGAGTAATAAAATCAACAGATGGTGGAAAGCATTGGTCATTAACGGGCCTTACTCATCCTGTTAACAGTAGAAGACTCGTGTATAAAGTTTTGGTTCATCCTACAAATAAAGACATTGTATATGCCACAACCAGTTTGGGTATTTATAAAACCACTGATGGAGGAGCTACTTGGAACAGAATTCGCGCAGGATTATATCGTGATATGGAGTTTAAACCAGGAGATCCAAATACAATATATTTTGCCACTAAAACTTTCATAATAAAAACTACCAACGGAGGTAGTAGTTTTACAAAATTAAACCTAACACTTTCTACATCAACAAACCGTTTAGAATTGGCTGTTACTCCAGCTGATGCTAAATATCTTTATGTTTTGGCTAGCAAAGCATCTGACAATGGATTTGCCGGAGTTTATCGCTCAACAAATAGTGGAACTTCGTTTACAACTATGGCTACCACACCTAACCTTTTAGGTTGGAAATCAAACGGAAGTGATGCTGGAGGACAAGGATGGTACGATTTAGCTATTGCGGTTTCAAGAAGCAATAAAAACACGGTTTTCGTAGGAGGCGTAAATATATGGAAATCAACAAATGGAGGTAGCACTTGGGCTATTAGTGCTTACTGGAAAGGATCAGGAGGAAACTATGTTCATTCAGATATTCACGGTCTAGAGTTTAGTCCCCATAATTCTGCTACACTTTGGGCTTGTTCAGATGGAGGAGCTTATGTTTCAACAAACACAGGAACAAGTTGGACTGCAAAAAATTCAGGTTTACAAATTGGTCAAATATATCGTTTAGGAGCCTCCGCTACAAATGCCAATAAAATAATGACTGGCTGGCAAGATAACGGTTCTAGTTTAATGACCAATTCTTGGAATAGAGTGTTGAGTGGTGACGGCATGGAATGTATTATTGATTATAGCAATAACAATTATATGTATGGCTCCCTATATTATGGTAAGATATTCCGTTCATCAAATGGAGGCAATTCATGGTTCGATATTACTAATGGAATTTCTGAGAAAGGTGATTGGGTCACACCATACGTAATGGATCAATCAAATTCAAGTGTTTTAACTGCTGGTTACGTAAATGTATTTCGTACTTCTAATAGAGGAAGCTCTTGGACAAAAATATCGAATTTCCCAAGCAGTAATAAACCCATTACAGCACTTGCTGTAGCTCCTTCAAACGCTCAAGTAATTTATATTTCGTCCCCTCAAAGTTTCAAGAAAACGATTAATGGAGGACAAACATGGACTAATATGACTAGTGTTGGAGGTAATGTTACCTATTTTGCAGTACATCCAACTAAGCCAAATACACTTTGGGTTACCATAGGAGGTTTTAATTATAGTAAAAAGGTATTGAAGTCAATCGACGGAGGACAGAGTTGGAAAAATATTACTGATTCCTTACCTAACCTTCCTGTTAACTGTATTGTATATGAAAAAAATTCAGCAAACGGAATCTATATCGGAACCGATGTGGGCGTTTATTATCGTGATGATAATTTGAAACGTTGGGTGCCATTTATGAAGAATTTACCAAATGTAATTGTCAAAGAATTGGAAATTTATTATCCAGATAATAAAATTAGAGCAGCTACTTACGGAAGATCATTATGGGAATCGGTTACTTATGCTTACGCAAATAGTATTGATAAAAAAGACAAAGTACAGAATCAATTGAAAGTTTATCCTAATCCCGCAAGCAATAAAATACATATTGACATGTCTAATTTAGTATATCAAAATGTTAATATAAAAATTATCAATAGTATGGGAGCTATGGTAAAAACAGTAAACATGCAAAACACTTCGGACTTAAACATCCCTATATCCGACCTGAGCAATGGAATTTATTTTA
>QNXT01000056.1 GCA_003973505.1 Bacteroidota bacterium | reverse complement strand
TCTTTTGCAAACCGAAGTCGGATAGGGTATTTATCTTCCCCCTCTTTATAGTCGGTTACTTCTTTACCAAATAGGGCTGTACGAATCGTACCTGCAATTTGCGCAGTAGATAGACCAAAGCGACGTGCTTTTTCACGATCAATTTCAACGATAAGCTCTGGTTTTCCTACGTCAATATCTAATTTCAAGCCTTCAATTCCCTCAATTCCTTGATTGTTTATATAACCTAAAATACTGTCACTCAAATGCATTAAAATAGGGAAGTCCTTTCCGGTTACTTCAATGCTAATTTGCTTTCCAACAGGAGGTCCCATTCTGTTTTTATCAACCGAAATGGTAACACCTGGATATTTGTCGGTAAATTCATGACTAAGCTCTTTTAAGATATCGTTAGTCGAAATCCCGTTTCGAAGGTCGAAATCGACAAACGAAATGGTGGTCATTCCTTTTTGAGGAGTATTACCAAAAGGCATTTCATTTTGTCCCACAACTCCTTTTCCAACAGTAGTTAATATGGATTCGATAATGCTGGTATCAGCTTTTGTGATTTCATTGATACGGCTTTCTACCTTTCGCATAAATTCGTTGGTAACATCGATATCCGTTCCCAGCGGTAGCTCTACCATTACGTTGATAAAGTGGGGTTCGTTATTTGGGAATAAAGTCACTGGAATATCACGCATTTTATAAAATTGTATGGTAAGAAACAGTAGTATAAACGAACCGATAATTAATAGGCGAGGTTTCCAACCACTTAAGGCCCAGTTGAGTATTTTGAGATAAAAATTTTCTAACCAACTTAAAAAATTATGTTGAAACCAGATTGATGCTTTGAAAAGAAAGAAGTAATTCATTGCACTTAGCACCAACATGATTATTAGGAAATTTGCCAAAGGCTTCATTCCGGTTAGATAGCCCATAATGATAAAAGCAATTACCACGATTGCTCCAATACCATAGACTTTTTTACTTGGTGGGGTTTCTTGTTTCTCGGGGTTGATAAAAGTGGAAACGAGTACCGGTATGATAACTAAAGCCACAAATAGGGAAGAGCTAAGCACAATGATTAGCGTAATGGGAAGGTTTTTCATAAACTGTCCCATCATACCCGGCCAAAAAATCAAGGGGATAAATGCGGCTAGGGTAGTGGCAGTAGAGGCGATAATAGGCCAAGCAATTTCACCAATTCCATGTTTTGTGGCATTATATAAATCTTCTCCTTGCGAAATAAATCGATGGACATTTTCGACTACCACAATGGCATTGTCAACCAACATTCCCAGGGCAAGTACCAATCCGAAAAGAATCATCATATTGATGGTATATCCCAATACTCCGAGGATGATAAAGGAAATCATCATCGACATGGGTATGGCAAAACCAACAAAAAGGGAGTTGCGCATTCCTAAAAAGAAGAATAATACACCAACAACGAATATTACTCCCATAATAATGCTGTTTTCCAGATTATTAACCGATTTTCGTACACGGTCTGATTGGTCGTTGGTAATGCTTATATGCAGGTCTTCGGGTAACAAACCGCTTTGCTTTGCCTCACTTAATACCTTCATTATTTTGTCGGTGGTGGCAAGTAGATTCTCTCCACTTTTCTTTACTACCGATAGCGAAACCACTGTTAATCCGTTCAAACGCGCATAGGTAAGTGGGTCGGCAAAACCATCTACCACTTTTTGATCTTTTAATACATCGCGTAGATATACAATATTGCCATCCGTATTTTTTATGATAATATTACCAATTTCTTGAATGCTGGTAAATTCACCAATGGTACGTACCGAGCGTCGTATTCCGCCAACAATCAAATCACCACCCGAAATGGAAACGTTCTCAAATTTAATGGCGTCTTCTATATCTTTAAATCCCAGGCCATTTGCCTCAAGTTTGTCTTGGTCGATATTCAAAATAATTTCCCGATCCTGAAGTCCTTTGAAATCTACTTTTGAAACTTCATGAATGTTTTCAAATTCATCCTTTAGGTCTTCAGCATATTTTTTTATTTGCTCTAATGAATACTCTCCATACAGGTTTACATTGAGAATGGGAAATTCTGACATATCCATTTCTACGACCACAGGGTCGATTTTTAGGTCGTTGGGGAGCTCGCTTTTGCTTTTATCCACCGCATCCTTCACATCTTGCAGGGCTCTTCGAATATCTACATCGGAGTTGAACTCAACAATAATATCTGAGTTGTCTTGCGATGATGTGGAGGTTAATTCCTTAACGCCTTTAATGGTATGAACCTCTTTCTCTATTGGACGAGTTATGAGGTTTTCCATGTCGATAGGAGGGTTTCCTGGATAAACGGTTTTTACAAACACTTTGGGAATAACCACCTCGGGGAATGATTCTTTGGGTAAACCGATATAGGTCAGAACTCCTATTACGGCAAGTAGAATGGTCATTAACAACACAGTGTTTTTATTGTTTAGTGCTGCGGTAGTAAGACCAAACTCTCTATACTTTTTATTGTCTTTATTTTCCATAAGATTTATCTTGTCTTATTTATTAAAGTTCTTGATTAATCTTGAGCAAAGAACCATTTCGTACCAAATTATATCCATTATAAACCACTTTGTCGCCAGGCTTTAAACCATCTACAACCAAGCTTTTGGCATTATGCGAAACTCCGGTTTTGATGTATTGTTTTTTGGCAATCATTTCACCCTTTTCATTTTTGGTAATTATGAATACATAATCTCCTTTCAAATCTTGCTTGATGATAACGGATGGTATCGCAATTGCCTTTTCATTATAATAATCTCGAAGGAGAACATTTGATATAATATTGGGTTTTAACTTATTTCCTTTATTTTTAATGTTTAATTGGATACGAACAGTACGGTTTGCCGGATTGATGACGTTTCCAATTCTGTAAATGGGAACTTTTAAGATAAAGTTTGGGTAGGTTGGAAAACTAACCGTTGCCATATCACCTTTATGTACATAGGGTAAATATCGCTCCGACATATCGGCATATACCTTTAGATTTTTAAGATTAATCAATTGTAACACCTGACGACCCGGACTAGCCATTTCGCCTTCATGTTGAAACAGATTGTCAACAATTCCATCATAGGGAGCTCTTATGGTAGCCATTTGCTTTTGAGCACGAAGCGTTTCCAAACGACTTTCCAATGATTTCATTTTGTTTTTGGCTTGTAAATATTGCATTTCGGAGCCAATGTTTTGATCCCAAAGCTCTTTTTGCTTTTCATAAACCGTTTTTGCTAATTCTAAATTGGTTTCTACCTCATTTATTGTTTTTTCAGTTATCTCCGAATTAAGAACTACTAGGGCTTGTCCCTTTTTTACATGCTGACCTTCTTTCACTAAAACACGCTTAATTTGGCCATTAATTTCAGGGCTTATATATGCTTGATTATCCGATTCCACATTTCCTGTAACGGTGATATAATGCGTAAAGGTATCGGGTTCTATTTTTAATAAATCAACAACAACGGCTTTCGTCTTAAGTTTTGTTTTATTATCCTTTCCAATAATTGCTTCAAGCTCCTTAATTCGCTCCTGAGTTGCTTTTAACTGGGCTTTCAAATTCTTGAGCTCGGTTTTTGGGTCCTGTGTTTCTTGTTGACAGGCCGAAGCAACAAACATTAATAGTATTACGTAAAGAAGTTTTATAGACGTTTTCATCCTTTTATATTTTTAATAATTGTTTAAAATTTTATCTAATTCGATTTTTGCATTTAATACATTCATCATGGCTCGATAATAGTTTGTTTGACTATTAAAGTATTGCGTATTTAGAAGTGTTAATTCGTTACTCGAAATCATACCATTGGTAAATTTGACTAAAGCTCGTTCATATATTTTCTTAGCAAGAACCACATTCTTTTGTTCTTTCAAATACGTATCGTAGCTTGCAATGAGCTTGTTACGAGCTTGTTCTACTTGGAATGTCAAGCCTTGTTCAAGCATCCATTGGCTGTTTTCTATTTTATCTAATTCTAATTGTGCTTGTTGCATTTTTACAACCTTGCTTCCACTATTAAAGATATTCCACTTCAAGCCGGCCCCAATGATGTTTGATTGATACCATGCTTGGCTTCCATCAAAAAAGCCAAAATCATTGTTTTGCCCATTTACTTTATGCGAATAGAAAGCACTAATATTTGGAAGAAATGTTGATTTTTCTCTTTTAACACTGAGTTCAGAAACCCGTTTTTGTGTTTCAAGAATTTGATAATCCAGGTTTTTCTTTACATCAAATTTCTGGAGCATGACATTTTCGATATTTGCATTCGAAAAGATGTAACTCATACTGTCTTCAATCACGATGGAGTCGTTAATATCCAAACCAATTTGATATTTTAAGATATACTGACTAACAGTAATTTGTCGTTTGATAGCCGATAGAGCATTCTCTACCGTTAGCAAATTGAGTTGAATTTGATCAACATCGGTTTCTTCAGCCAAACCCGCTTGAAATGTTTTACTTATTTCATCATGGGTTTTTTGAATGTCCGAAAGTGTTGAATCTAAAATTCGTTTATTCTCCATGGAGAAAAGAAGTGCGTAATAGGATTTAGAAACCAATTCGATAACATCACGCTGTTCTTTTAGCATGGCCTGTTTGGAAAGGTTTTGGTAGGTTTTTGAAGCCTGCAATCCCACAATATATTCACCACTAAAAAGCAATTGATTTACATTGAAATTAAATGAGCCATTATGCTGTTGACCAAATTTCATGGGAATATAATCATCAGGTCCGGCATTGGGATTGAAAATACGCTCTGGCATAAGTGTTACAGGAATATCAAGCATATTGCTGTAATCGACACCGATACTTACTTGAGGAAGTCCAATGGCTGTAGTTTCCCAAACCTTTTTCTTGGCAATTTGTACATCGTAGCCGGCATTTTTGATTTTACGATTCTCTTGTAAGGCCAATTCCCGGGCTTTTTCTAATGTAAGTCTTTGTACGGTATTTTCCTGTGCAAAGCCCCGAATAGTAAAAAGGCTTAACAGGATGACAATAAGTACTTTCTGATGTTTAATCATTTTCTTCTTCTTTTAATATTCTTTCAAATTCTTTTAGTCCTTTTTCTGTAGCAATAGCATGGAAATGGTAGGAGAAAAACTCTTTCACAACATCTATTAAATCGTGATTATATACTTCCTTTACATCCATGGTTTGAAAGCTTTCGATACGAATAATATTCATCGTATTTACTATTTCGATGTTTATATCGGAACGGAAAAAACCTTCTTCTATCCCCTGAGTTAGATCACGGTGCATGTTCTCATAGATATTTTTTCGACGTTTTTTAATCACTTCGGCATGCAAGTTTGGATAATACTTTTTTAAGTCGTATTCGAATGTTGGATTTAGATCGGACAAAAATTTGACAATCGATTTATACACAAGAATGTGTTTTTCTACTGCATTTAAATTTTTATTTATGCTTATTTCTTTGGAAGTTTCGTGTGTAGGACATTCCAATACTTTAGAAACCAAATCCTTTTTATCCTTAAACAGTTTATAAAGTGTCTTTTTTGAAATGGATAGTTCATGAGCTACATCATCCATGCTTACACTTTTTATTCCATAACGATGAAAAAGCTTTGCTGCTTTTTTAGTTATTTGCTGTATTTGTTCTTCCATATTATGTACTTTTGATGAGCAAAGATATAAAAAATGAACACTATGGAAACTATTAAAGGGTTAAAAGTTTCCATAGTTTTCAAAAACCAATTTATATTATATTTATGAAAAGAGTTTTTTTAGCCATTCACATAAAAGACACGGTAATTATTTCCCAGGTAATCAATATATTAAAGTCGGAATTGATGGCCGAAAACATTAGCTGGGCAGAGCCTAAAAATTTACATCTTACCTTACGATTTTTTGGGCCAACGGAAGATTCACTGCTGAAAAAAATAGAGAAACAACTGGAAGTTTCTCTTCAAAATCAAAAGCCATTCTCTATTTCTTTCGATAAATTAGGAATATTTGGCAGCAAATATCAACCCCGTGTGTTATGGATGGGAATGGATCGTAATGAGGATTTGGAGAAACTTTATGAAACTGTGAATGCGGGTATGGAAGAAATAGGGCTATCCTCTGATCGGCAAAACTTTGTTCCTCATATTACCTTGGGGAGAATTAAAAAACTACAGAGTAAAAAGTATTTCCAAAGTGTAATTGATCGTTATAAGGAATTTGGAATGCATGAAATGCTGATTGACAGGGTGTTTTTATACGAAAGTATCATGAAAAAAAGTGGTGTGGAATATCGTGTACTCAAAGAGTATGTGTTTTAAGTTTAAAAAGAAAGTTACTATTCAGTATGATGAAACGTAGTAAAGATTATTTTTTTTTAACCTTTGTGTCACTTTGTGCTTCTCTACCATTCGGCAGACTAGTTTGCGTAACTCTGTGTAATAATTATTTGAAAATAAAATGAGGCTATAACACAAAGGGGCACGAAGAAATCGCAAAGATTCACAAACCTGTCTTCCGAAGGTAGAGAAAATATTGATATTTAGCGATTTAATACTGATATGACACTATGCTTACGAAGAGTAAAATTTCTAAAAGGAACTGATTAGATACAAAAGAAATAGCCCCGAAATATCTAACTATTTCAGGGCTATTTTAATCGTTCTTTTATCGAGGTTTAATTTTTTTCTTGCTTAATCACCACATCTAAATTCAATTCATCAAGTTGCGCTTGTGAAATGCTTGAAGGAGAAGAAATCATTACATCTTGTCCGCTATTATTTTTTGGGAAAGCAATATAATCGCGAATGGAATCGCTACCACCAAACATAGCTACCAAGCGGTCGAAACCCAGAGCAATTCCTCCATGAGGAGGTGCTCCATACTCAAAAGCATTCATTAAGAAACCAAACTGCTCTTTGGCATCTTCTTCGCTGAATCCCAAGAGCTCAAACATGCGTGCTTGCATTTCGCGGTCGTGAATACGAATGCTTCCACCACCAATTTCCACGCCATTGATTACTAAATCATAGGCATTTGCACGAACTTTACCAGGGTCGCTGTCTAATAAGTGCTTGTCTTCAGGTTTTGGAGCGGTAAAGGGGTGGTGCATGGCGTGCCAACGATTATTGTCGGCATCCCACTCTAATAATGGAAAATCGACAACCCAAAGAGGAGCATAAACGCTGCGGTCGCGAAGACCCAAACGTTCGCCCATCTCCAAACGCAATTCGTTAAGTGCATTACGTGTGTGGTCGGTATCTCCCGAAAGGACTAAGATTAAATCTCCAGCCTTTGCACCCATTTTGTCAGCCCATGCTTTCAAGTCATCTTGATTGTAAAACTTATCTACTGATGATTTGAAACTGCCATCTTCATTACATTTTACATAAACTAAACCCTTGGCACCAATTTGTGGTTTGCGTACAAAATCGGTTAATTTATCAAGCTGTTTACGAGTGTAACTGGCACATCCCGGAACACATATTCCCACAACCAATTCGGCACTGTCGAATACATTAAATCCTTTGTTTTGAGCTACATCATTTAGCTCTACAAACTTCATATCGAAACGAATATCTGGTTTGTCACTACCATAATACTTCATGGCATCGGAATAAGGCATTCTTGGAAAGTCGTCCAATTTTACATTTTTCACCGTATCGAAAACCTGCTTGGTCATTCCTTCAAAAATATTCAAGATATCTTCTTGCTCTACGAATGACATTTCGCAGTCAATTTGGGTAAACTCAGGCTGACGGTCGGCACGAAGGTCTTCGTCGCGGAAACATTTCACCATTTGATAATAACGATCGTAACCCGAAATCATTAATAGCTGTTTGAAAGTTTGAGGTGATTGTGGTAAAGCATAGAAAGTGCCTGGATTCATACGCGATGGAACTACAAAGTCACGCGCTCCCTCAGGAGTAGATTTTATTAGATAAGGCGTTTCCACCTCCATAAATTCTTCATTATTCAAATACGAACGAACTGCAAAACCTACCTTATTACGAAGTAAAAGATTTTCTTTTAGCACATTACGACGTAAATCCAAATAGCGGTATTTCATACGGATTTCTTCGCCACCATCCGTTTGGTCTTCAATTGTAAAAGGAGGTGTTTTGGAGCTATTAAGAATTTTGAGTTCGTTTACAATGATTTCGATTTCACCTGTGGCTATTTTTTTATTCTTGCTTTCGCGCTCAGTTACTGTACCTTTCACGCTAATCACAAATTCACGACCAAGTTTACGTGCTTGTTCACAGAGGTCGGCATTTGTTTCCATATTGAAAACCAATTGTGTTATTCCATATCGATCACGCAAATCGATAAAGGTCATTCCACCCAAATCACGTGATTTTTGTACCCAACCACTAAGTTTTACTTCCTGGTTTATATTATTGATATTCAATTCTCCACAAGTGTGAGTCCGTAGCATAATATTGTATTTTTAATGAGCTGCGAAATTAGTAAAAAATGTGTCAGGCTTCGATACAATTTTCTCCGCAGGCTATGGGACATCATTTAGGCAAGAATTGCCTACTGAAGTTGGTATATTATATAAAATCAAAAGGCAGAGCATTTCTGCCCTGCCTTTTGAAAAGGAGGTCTATTAGATATTTTACTTAACGTCTCGGCTATGCTGCGTGCCGAAATAAAAACGGTTAAATTTCAATTGGTTGAGTTGCTAAATTAAGAAGAATAAGTGCTCTCCCTACAACAAAGTT
>QNXT01000279.1 GCA_003973505.1 Bacteroidota bacterium | reverse complement strand
TCAGTATGCAAAAACGCAATAATAAATGTGTATTTATATTCTTCTATAAGCTTTGTGCCTCTCTGTGATTCTTTCAGAAACTTTGTGTAATAGTTAGCTATAAAAAAGCTGTAACACAAAGGCACACAAAGAAGACGCAGAGTCTCACAAAGGCTAATTATGAAGCTAGATATTGAACAGCAACTATTATACTTAACACCATTTCCCGATGAATATGCTCCACTATACGATTTTTGAGCATTTCAGCATATACATCTACCACAATTTCTCGATACTGAAAAATAATGATTCCCACAGCTTTTGAAATGGGAACACTGCTTTTTGCCTGCTGATTAAACTGCTTTTTCATCACCTTAGGCATCAACTCTTCAATCAGCTCTATACGCGCTGCTATTTCAAAGCGTTTGAAACCATCCCGCTCTCCCATTTGCTCAGCCTCCAACGACAATACAATTTCTTGTAACAGCCGAATAAAAGCATTTAGCTCCTCCTTATTATTAAATTTTAGTTTTAGCATTTTCTATTTCAATTATTATGGCGTAAATATAAGTAAATAAAGAAGCCTGACCATAAAATGAAATCATTTATTGTATCCTTAAAAAGGCTAACTTTGTAGTATTGAAAATTAAACAAAAAAATCGTGAAACAATTTCTAATAACAAGCTTACTTTTAATAAGTCTAACAGCCTTTTCGCAACGCGTTTACGACAAAATTGGCAAGTTTGGAAAATACCATAAAGACTGGGCTCTTGTGGAGCATAATGGATATTATGGGTTTCTAAACATCAATGGCGATGAAGTGGTACCACCCATATATTCTAAAATACATCCTTATAATAAGGATAAAAAAAATTGGGCCTTAGTAGAAAAAGATGGCTATTATGGTTATATCGACAATGCTGGACGTACCGTTGTAAAACCCATTTACAGTAAGATACACCAATTTGGAAAATTGCGAAAAGACTGGGCTTTAGTGGAAAGAGATGGGCTTTATGGATTTATCACAAGCGAAGGTGCTGAAGTAGTTAAACCAAAATATGATAAAATCTTTGCTTATGGAACCATCAAAAAAGATTGGGCTTTGGTTTCCAAAGATGGCTCCTACGGTGCTATTGACAATATGGGTGCTGAAATTGTAAAACCAAAATACGATAATATTGACAAATTCGGCACGCTCAAAGAAGATTGGGCATTGGTGGTTAAAGATGGACTTTATGGTTTTATTTACATTACAGGAGTCGAGATTTTTCAACCAAAATATGATAAAATAAGCCCTTTCAGCGAATTGCATAAAGATTGGGCATTAGTTTCAAAAGATGGACATTTAGGATTTATAAATAATAAGGGAATCGAAGTGGTTTCTCCAAAATATGATCGGATTGAAGCTTATGGTGAATATCAAAAAAACTGGGCATTGGTTTCAAAAGATGGCTATTATGGTTTTTTAGGCAATAATGGTAATGAAATTGTAAAAGTAAAATACGATTCCATTGATCCGTTTGATGAATATATCAAGGGTTGGGCAATGACTAGTTTAGATGGCAAATACGGTTTTATCACCAGTGATGGAATCGAAATAATAAAGCCCAAATACGATAGAATAATTAAGAAGAATGGTGTAAAAGGGCTCATTAACGGACATTGGGATAAAATAAAGAAACGCAAATAATTACATAGCCCAAAATAGCTTAACTTTGCACTAAAGCATTATCATTTTTAATGCAATAGAAAAACACAAAATACAATATGACATTTGACGATTTTAAGCTCAACGAGCAACTCCTGGATGGTTTATACTATATGGGATTCAAAAACGCAACCCCAATACAAGAACAAGCAATACCACAAATTTTAGAAGGCAAAGATTTAATAGGCACCGCCCAAACGGGAACGGGAAAAACAGCCGCATTTATATTACCTATACTTAATAAAATAGCCAATGAACCCAAAGAAGGCATTCGTGCACTTGTAATCGTTCCTACCCGGGAATTGGCCGTACAAATTGAACAGCAAGTACAAGGATTTTCCTATTACGTTGATGTAACTTCCATAGCCATTTATGGCGGTGGCGATTCAGCAACCTTTACCGAACAAAGCAGGGCATTGAAACGAGGAGCCGAAATAGTGGTTGCTACACCTGGCAAATTGATATCCTTACTCAATATGGGAGAGGTAAACCTCGAAAACCTCGATTACCTCGTTCTTGATGAGGCCGATCGCATGTTAGACATGGGATTTTATGATGATATTCAAAAAATTATTTCTTTTCTTCCTGAAAAAAAGCGTCAAACACTGATGTTCAGTGCCACCATGCCCACTAAGATTAATAAATTAGCAAAAAGCATTTTAACAGATCCTTTTGAAATAAAAATTGCGATTTCGAAACCTGCGGCGGGTGTTACCCAAGAAGTATATTTAACTTATGACGCACAGAAAACACCGCTAACAAAAATCATAATCGACTCAAAAACGGAGTATAAAAGCATTCTTATTTTCACTTCAACACGAAAAAAGGTATTTGAAATTGTAAAGCAATTACGAAATAAAGTCTATAAAGTAGAGGGCATATCTTCTGATTTAGATCAGCGTGAACGTGAAAATGTTTTGATGCGATTTCGATCTCGCGAAACCAAAGTATTGGTAGCTACCGATGTATTAAGTCGTGGAATTGACATTAAGGATATTAACCTGGTAATAAACTACGATGTGCCTGGCGATGCTGAAGACTATGTGCACCGTATTGGTCGTACCGCTCGTGCCGAAACCAAAGGTGAAGCCATAACCTTTGTGAATGAAGACGATATGTATAAATTTGTACGTATCGAACGTTTGATTGAACGCGAAGTTCCCAAGCTCGACAATCCCAAAGAAATTGGCGAAGGCCCCAAATACAGCACCAATCCTTCACGACCTCAAAAAGGTGGATATAAAGGAAAAGGTGGTGGTGGCAATCGTAATCGCAAACCCTTTAAAAAAAACAAAGGTGGTAAAACCGGAGGAAAGAATAAGGGGAATTATAAAGGAAAAAAGGGAAATAACAACAATCGTAATTTCAAAAAGAAAAACGATTCGAAATAAACTTAATTTAATAATGGCAGGAAAGGTTTACACAACCCTCCTGCCTGCTTTTCTTCCTATTCCCTTGTGGAGTTCAATTCTATTTCAAGAATTTCATAACCCAATCGTACTTCATGGGCAGCATAAAACACGCCAACTAAAACAGATAGCATCCCCCCAACAAATACAATCAATGAAAGTTCTGATAGGATTTCCCAACCAAAGTAGATTTTTAAACCAATACTTAGAATTGTAAAAATAAACATTGCAATTCCAATGGTATAAAGCCAAACCGTATTTTTAATCATACGCATACGATTTTCCAAATGGGGTAACTGCGAATGAATACAGGATTTTCGTTTATCATTATCATCACTTAAACTTCGATACTCCACATTCAAACTACGTATCCTATTGATTACCAATGAATATTTATTATTCATTCCTAAAAGCAATAATCCGCATGCGGAAATCATTATACCTGGGGCCAACATGGCCTGTATTATCTCTATCATAATATTTCGTTTTTAATATGCGGCAAAGGTATTGGCAAAAATATGAGCAAAATAAAAGCCCGAATAACATTTAGCTATCGGGCTCTTGATATTTATCAAGGATTTTATGGATATTGATAATAAAAATCAAATATCATAAATCTAAAATCCTAAATCTAAAATCGAATAGGATTCTTCACTTTGGTTTTTAGCAAGGCTAAATCAGCAACTTCCATTACATTATCTACAAAATGGAAAGTCAATCCTTTAATATATTTTTCGCTAATCTCATGAATATCCTTTTTATTCTCAGACGAAAGAATAATCTCCTTAATACCAGCACGTTTTGCAGCCAGTATCTTCTCTTTAATACCACCTACAGGCAATACTTTCGAACGAAGCGTAAGTTCTCCCGTCATGGCAATTTTATTTTTCAATTTGCGCTGCGTAAATGCTGAAGCGAGTGCTGTAAAGAAGGTAATTCCTGCTGATGGACCATCTTTTGGCGTTGCACCTTCAGGAATATGAATATGCACATCCCATTTTTCGAAAGCCTTTTGAGGAATATTTAGTTCCTCTGAATGGGCACGTAAGTATTTATAGGCTACTGTTGCCGATTCTTTCATTACATCGCCCAAAGAACCCGTCATGGTAAATTGTCCTTTACCCCTACTCAAACTCACTTCCACAAATAAGATAACTCCTCCAACACTCGTCCAAGCCAAACCAGTAACTACCCCGGCATGTTCATTGCTTATCGCTTTATCCTTTTGGAATCGTGGTGGTCCCATTATGGTTCGCAAATCTTCAAGTGACAATTCCTTATCAAAGGCTTCATCCATAACTAAGAATTTTGCACGATTACGAATAATCTTTGCAATATGCTTATCTAAAGTTCGCACACCCGATTCGGCTGTATAATCTTCAATTATTCTTTCCAAAACAGGCTTTTTAAACACCAATTGATTTTTCTTAAAACCATGTTCTTCAAGTTGTTTCGGAATAAGATGACGCTTTGCTATTTCAATTTTTTCTTGAATCAAATATCCACTTAAATCAATGATTTCCATACGGTCGCGCAAGGCAGGATGAATGCTTGACAAGGAGTTAGCCGTTGCAACAAACATGATTTTTGACAAATCGTATTCTACTTCAAGGTAATTGTCGTAGAAAGAAGAGTTTTGCTCAGGATCAAGAACTTCTAAAAGTGCAGATGCAGGGTCTCCACTCACATTTCCACCTACTACTTTATCAATCTCATCCAATACAAAAACCGGATTTGATTTTTTCGCCTTTTTCAAGCTCTGAATGATACGACCTGGCATGGCGCCAATATAGGTTTTCCGATGACCACGAATCTCTGCTTCATCACGCAAACCACCAAGAGCCATTCGAATGTACTCACGATTAAGAGCACGAGCAATGGATTTTCCCAAGGATGTTTTACCAACCCCCGGAGGTCCCACAAAACAAAGAATTGGAGATTTCATATCCCCTTTCAGTTTAAGCACAGCCAAATACTCAAGAATACGCTCTTTTATTTTGTCTAAACCATAGTGGTCGTCATCAAGAATTTTCCCTGCTTTCTTTAAGTCGAAGTTATCATTACTAAATTCATTCCATGGCAAATCAACCAAAGTTTCCAAATAATTATGATGAATGGAAAACTCCGCAGCCATAGGATTCATACGACTAAGCTTCGCTAATTCTTTCTCAAAAACATCTTTTACTTCCTTCGACCATTTTTTCTTCTCTGCCTTTTTCTTAAGCTCAATAATTTCCTGCTCATGAGGACTTCCTCCCAACTCATCTTGTATGGTTTTCAGTTGCTGATTTAGGAAGTAATCACGCTGTTGTTTATCCAAATCAAGCTTCACTTTGTCCTGAATCTGATTCTTTAACTCAAGCATTTGAATTTCTTTACTCAACATACCCAACAGGGTTTGAGCACGCTCAGTTAAATCGGTTATTTCCAATAACTTCTGCTTATCCTCCAAGCTTGAATTTAAGTTTGAAGAAATGAAATTCACTAAAAATGTTGGACTTTCAATATTCTTAATGGCAAAGCCCGCATCAGATGGAATATTAGGATTTAGCTTAATGGCTTTCAACGACATATCTTTAATGGAATCCATCAAAGCCTTAAACTCTTCATTATTGTCGATAATCACATCACTAAGCAAAGGCGTAACATTAGCAATAAAATAAGGCTGACTTTGCACTTCCGAATCCAAAGCTATGCGATTTCGCCCTTGAATAATAACGGTAGTAGAATCATCAGGCATTTTCAAAACTTTGACTACCTGAGCCATAACCCCGGTTTTGAACAAATCATCAAAAGTAGGATCTTCTATCGCACCATCTACTTGCGACACCACTCCAATAAGCTTCGTGCCACTGTATGCCTCATTAATCAGTTTAATTGATTTCTCTCGCCCAACAGTAATTGGTATCATCACACCGGGAAAAAGCACTGTATTCCGTAAAGGAAGTATTGGTAATTGTTTAGGCACATCAGCATCATCCATAGGCAGTTCTTCATTTCCACCCATCAATGGTAAAAACTCAGTTTCGCCCTCTATAATGTCACTTAATCCTATTGTTTTCATTTCATTAAAATCCATATCTATATTGTCATAATGACAGCAAAAAGCCCATCCTAAATCCATTTTTTATAATACATTACATAAAATAAAAAACGAGACTTAGTATGATTCTCACTATCAGATTTTTCTCTAATTTAACACTTATCGTTTTTATAAGTCAGCAATTGTTTTTCAATAGCTATGCCAAACAAAAAAAGCAGCCTAAATAGTCATTTAGGCTGCTATTATGTCGTTAAAATTTACAGTTGCTAAATTGAATTAACATACACTGCTTTAAGAATAGCCTCTTCCACGGCATCAAATTCTTTATCACGCCTTGCATATACGCGTTTGGCTACTTCAACGGCTTTCTTAAAATTATATTTTTTATATCCACTAGGTCCGCCCCAACTAAATGAAGGCACAAAATTACGAGGGAAACCAGTTCCGAAAATATTCACATTTACCCCAACAACGGTTCCTGTATTAAACATGGTATTGATACTTGATTTGGAATGATCGCCCATAATCAAGCCACAAAACTGCAGTCCTGTATCAACAAAACTTTCTTGTGCATAGTTCCAAATACGCACTATATCGTAGGTGTTTTTCAAATTGGAAGTATTGGTATCTGCTCCCAAATTACACCACTCACCCAAAACCGAATTGCCAAGAAAGCCTGCATGACCTTTGCTGGAATAGCCCAAAATCATTGAATTGCTAACCTCACCTCCAATTTTAGAATAAGGACCAATCGTGGTAGGACCATAAACCAAAGCACCCATTTTAAGAACGGCATGATCACATATAGCGAGAGGACCTCGTACTGTACAACCTTCCATTACTTCGGCATCTTTGCCAATGTATATGGGGCCATTTTTCGTATTGAAAGTAGAAAACTCAACCGATGCACCTTCCTCAATAAAAATAGGATGCTCACCAATGACTCTATTTGTTTCACTCAGCTTCTGCGACTTTCGACCTTTTGTTAACATTTCGAAATCCACAGGTATAGTCTCTCCTAATTTAGAAAACAAATCCCATACATTATTGATGCATACCGACTCAGTTTGTAATTTCACCTCCTCGGTATCCATCGAATCCATATGCTCAAGACTATCCAAACTCAAACGCATGGCAATAACTTTCACATTACCAACAAGTGCTTGATTCGTTTTTAATGCTTGTATTTCTTTTATCAATGATTCGCTAGGAACTACAGAACTATTAATCAATATATTATCATCGGCTTTAACCAATGGATATTTCTTACTCAAATAAGCTTCTGTAAGTGTGGAAGTTTTTACATTTAACACACGCTCCCATTTTTCACGCATAGTCATAATACCAAAACGTAAATCGGCAACAGGTCGCGTATAGGTTAATGGGAGAAGATTTTTTCTAACAATCTGATCATCAAATAGTATGTAATTCATAGTATCGTTTTTTTTTCTAATTTTTATTAATGTAAATATACAAAAAACAAACATATATCAAAGTGAAGAACAAAAAAAAAGTCCCTAGAAGGGACTTCAATGTTTTTTCGAAGAAAAATCTATTTACTTTCTTTTTTCTCCATATGCTTTTTATAGCGATTCTTAAACTTATCAACACGTCCTGCACTATCCACAAGCTTCATTTTACCTGTATAGAAAGGATGCGACATATGTGAAATCTCTAATTTTACCAATGGGTACTCATTACCGTCTTCCCACTTAATGCTTTCTTTTGTCTTAACAGTTGACTTTGTAATAAAAGAATAACCGTTTGACATATCTTGGAATACTACCAATCTGTAATCTGATGGATGAATATCTTTCTTCATAATTTCTAATACCTTTTAATTTTCGGACTGCAAAAGTAATTGTATTTATGGAATTAGCAAAACAATATATCGCATTTTTCAACTATTTTTTGTTAATAAGGTTTATAAAGCTCCTAAAAACGACACTACATCCACATTATCAGCGTATTCTGTCAAATTAGGCTTTTGAGTAAAACCAAAGTTTTCATGCTCAATATTCACATTTTCACCCGCAACAACACATTGAATTTGTTTATTTTCCATCATTAAACGCCTTTCTACATTCTCTAAATTGTCATATTCTTCATAATAAAGAACCGAAACAGGAGATGCATAAGCTGTATTTTCCGTAATCAAATGAAATCCATTATCAAAATGGGGAACTTTATTCAATAGAAAAATCGACTTATTATATTCGTAGTTATTAAAGTATTTGGTATGCTCATGTAAAAATATATAATGCCCAAAATGATCAAGCAAATGAGGAACACTATAGCCTTGGGGAACAAATATTTTCGAAACACTCCTACAGCCCAAGCCAAAATATAAATATACATCATCAGCCAATCGCTCAAGTTCCGAATCAGTTTCATTGCCAGTCAATATAGCTACGGAATTGCGATTACGCCGTATGATATGCGGATACTTCCCAAAATAATAGTCAAAATATCGTGCTGAATTATTACTCCCTGTGGCAATTATGGCATTAAAATCTTTAAGCAGATGAGGTACAAATTCTATTTTCGATTGAAAAGCCGGTTCAATCTCAATGAGCTTATTTGCTAAAAATGGCAAAAGGTGTTCATCTTGCGACGAAAGTTTTCCCTTAAACACCTTACCACTAATCAAGACCGACAAGAAATCATGAAAACCAACCATAGGGATATTCCCTGCCATAATCACCCCTACTTTTGTGCTCGACTCCTCGAAAAAAGAATTTGGATAGGCAGCAATCC
>QNXT01000163.1 GCA_003973505.1 Bacteroidota bacterium | reverse complement strand
CATATTGTTTCGGGAACTATTCCTGAATATTCACGCTACTATCTTGAAACTATTAGTCGTGAAGACCTTGATTCGTGGCTAAATGCTAATGTGCAAATGATTTTTGTAAAAGATCAGTCGAAAAAACTTCTTGCTCCAGTTAGTACTGATGTGCGTTTACGGGGCAGCCGATTTTATAAGGAGTCAGCCTATACCGATTCTTTGTTTTTTATCCAAAAAGCTTTTTTATATCGATTGGTTGATGTGAAAAACATCCCACTTATGGGCGAGCTTGCCGAAGTAGTAGAAAAGGAGGATGTGGAGGCGATGCAAACAAAAGCGGCTCCGGTAATGCAAAATGATGAAATCTTAAAGCATAAAACCAAAGAAGGAGAAGCTATCGTCGATATGCATATTTGGGAGTTGGTAAGCGACCATTCAAGCATGAGCAATAAAGAAATGCTTGATTTGCAATTAAGCTATTTTGAACGCTGCTTGGAGTCGGCTATTGCTCACAAATTTCATAAGGTGGTCTTCATTCATGGTGTTGGTGCTGGTACTTTGAAAAAAGATATTCACGATATTCTTGACCAATATGAAGGAATATACTATCGTGCTGCTTCCATGGCCGATTATGGAGTTGGAGCTACTCAAGTAGAGATTCCTGAGAACTTTTAAGGGCAGTAGGTATTGATTTTATAGGACACTTTTTTATTGCTTATTGATTTTCTCATTGATTTGCTTTTTCAAATGTTTTACTGTGGTTTATTGAGAAGTAAGCGATATGTAAAAAGTTTGCAGTTCGTTTTTATTGTACTTTTGCTGCTCTAAAAATAGATAACAAATTTGGCCAGAGATTTAACCATAGGAAAAGAGAGTAAGCAAATTATCCTATTTGCCCTGCCTGTCATTGCAGCCTCCATATTTCAGCAACTATATAATGTGGTAGATAGCATTATTGTTGGTAATGTGTTGGGCAAAGAAGCCCTTGCTGCGGTTGGAGCTTCCTTCCCTGTGATTTTTGTACTGATTTCTTTATTGATTGGTATTTCGTCGGGGGTTACGGTGGTTGTTTCTCAATATTTTGGGGCCAAGCAATACGATAATGTGGTGAAAGCAATAAATACATTTTATGTGTTTATTTTCATTGCTTCTATTATCATGTCCATTTTTGGTATTTATTTCAGTGAAGATATTTTTATTGCCCTAAAACTCCCAACGGAAGTTCTTGACGATGCCGTAGATTATCTTCAAATTTATCTTGGGGGAATGGTGTTTATGTTTGCTTTTTATGGCACCAATGGCATTCTAAGAGGTATGGGTGATTCGCGTTCGCCACTTTATTTTACCATCTTTTCTACAATACTAAATATTGGTTTGGATCTCTTGTTTGTGATGGTATTCGATTGGGGAATCAAAGGTGTTGCTTATGCGAGTGTGATTGCTCAGGCCATTGCTTTCATTGGGGTAAGCATACGAATTAATAAGGGAAATTCATTAATACATTTTTCTTTTGAAAATCTTGTTTTCGATTGGAAAATATTTGCACAGAGTTTACGGATAGGCTTACCTACTGGAGCGCAGCAGTCGTTTGTGGCCATTGGAATGATTGCCATCATGCGAATTGTGAACGATTTTGGAACCGATACCATTGCTGCTTTTACCGCAGCAAGTAGGCTCGACTCTTTCGCTTCCATGCCAGCAATGGCTTTCTCTACGGCTTTAGCTACTTTTGTGGGGCAAAATATTGGTGCGAATAAAATTGAGCGTGTTCGACGTGGTTTCTATGTCACACTTATGATTTCATCCACCTTTTCAGTTATTGTTTCCATTATAATGTATTTTTTTGGCACCGACCTTATTGGAATTTTTACTAACGATCCCAATGTGATTGCCATAGGCTATTCTTACCTTGTGATTGTGAGTTCGTTCTATGTAATCTTTTCGGCGATGTTTACTGTGCATGGTTTATTACGTGGAGCCGGTGATACCATTGTCCTTATGTTTATTACCATTTTTGCACTTTGGTTTTTACGAATACCCGTTTCCTATTATTTAAGTCGCCCCGAAATGGGATTGGGATCCGATGGTATCTGGTGGGGAGTTCCTATAGGTTGGTCATTTGGATTGATTGCTTCATTTATCTATTATAAAATGGGAAGATGGAAAACCAAGGCTGTGGTAAAACATGAAAAACAGTTTGAAAAACGAGACAACTAATTTATAAATTCGTATCTATAGTAGCGAAGAATAATTATTAACACAAACATTTATACAATGATGAGAAAATTACTTTTATTATTATCTTTTACCTTACTATCGCAGATGATGGTAAATGCACAATGTACACCAGTTCCGTTTTCCGGACCTGCCTTGACAAATCCAGATGCATCGCAAGGAATACCTCCTGCATTTGCAACTAAAGTTTATAGTGAAATCATTAACCTACGTATTCCTGCTGATACTTTAGTGGCTGGATATCCTTTGACTATCGATTCTGTAGGGATTGATAGTGTTTCAGGGGTGCCAAATACATTTTCGTATGTAACTAATTCTGCAACGGATTATTGGCAAGGTGGAACATTCGGATGTATGGTTATTCAGGGTACGCCAACTATGGCTGATACAGGTACCTATACTTTAACCATACATGCAAAGATATTTTTAGGTGGAAATCCAAATAATACACAAGTTCATACGGTTGATTATGATTTTAAGGTTTTAGACCCTGCAACCATAGGTTTTAACGATGTGGAGCAAGAACAATTTGTTGTGCTTCAAAATGCACCCAATCCATTCGAGTATAAGACAACAATCCGTTTTCAAAGTCCTCAAACCAGCTCACTTCAATTTGATGTGTACAGTATTGATGGAAAATTGGTGCATAGTGAAATGATTCAAGCAGAAAAAGGCTTAAATAAAATCGAATTTGTGAAAGGTGATTTGCCTTCAGGTTTATATATTTATCAGTTGAAAAACGATATTTATAATGTACGCAAGCAAATGATTATTCGATAGATAAATAATAATATTGGTAAAAAAGTGTAGATCGTTTGCAAAACTTTGGTTCGTAAGTGATTTACACTTTTTTCGTTTTAATAATAAATTATGATTCTTATAGCTGATTCAGGTTCTACAAAAACACATTGGATATTATTGTCGAAAAATGGAAAGCAACAGTCTTTTTATTCACTGGGAATCAATCCTTATTTTTTAGATGAATCTGCGATTAAAGAAATTGTATCAGCTTGTTTTCAGTCTGTGGATGTAGAAAATATATCCAAAGTGTATTTTTATGGAGCAGGTTGTTCCATGCCTGATAAGTGTAGCTTGGTACAAAATGCATTGCAAAGTGTTTTTTTGAAGGCACAAATTGAAAGTAATTCCGATTTGTTGGCAGCAGCTCATGCTTTATTTGGAAATAGTCGAGGGGTGTGTTGTATTTTAGGAACGGGTTCAAACGCTGCCGTTTACGATGGAAAAGGTTTTAGTATTAAAATACAATCACTGGGCTATTTATTGGGTGATGAAGGGAGTGGCTCTTATGTTGGTCGCATGCTTTTACAATCTTATTTGCGAAAAGAGATGCCTAAAAATCTTCAATTAGCATTTGAAAACCAATATAATGTTGATGTGTCTTTCGTTTTGGAAAATCTGTATAAAAAGAAATTTCCCAATCGTTATTTAGCTAGTTTTGCCCCATTCGCTACCACCTTTGCTCAAGAGGATTTTATTCAGAATATCCTAAGAATTGCTTTTAAGGATTTTATCAAATACCAACTTGATACATTAAACTTTGATAAGAAACTCCCCGTAGGTTTTGTTGGGTCTGTGGCATTTTACTTTCAAAATATCCTAAAGGAAGAACTTGAAAAACATTCCTATTTATTAGGAACTATCGAGCAAGAGCCTATTTATTCCTTAGTAGAATATCATAAGTCTAAAAATAAAAGCTGAATAGGTTGGCAGTAAGATAATCACTCTCGGTGGTTCACACCCATGGCATGATATATCTTTTCCTGAATACGGGTTCGAATGTCCAGTTTGATTAGTAGTTTGTTCTCGGCATCGGGATAAACGCGATTCGATAGAAAAACATAGGTTAGTTTATATTTTGGGTCAACCCAAAAGTAAGTTCCGGTAAAACCACTATGCCCAAAGCTTTGTGAAGAAACCAACTCGCATGTAGGACCTCCATCTTCGGGATTTGGTAAAGGTTTATCAAATCCCAAACCACGACGATTATCGTTCAAAGGAAATTGTTGGCGAGTGAAGTCTTCTATCTCGTTAGTATCTAAATAATTAATATCGCCATAAACACCCTCTTGGAGTAGCATTTGTGCCAAAATAGCTACATCCAAACTGTTGCCAAACAATCCAGCATGTCCTTCAACTCCGCCCATCATGGCACAGCCTTGGTCATGAACATAACCATAAATCAACTGATTGCGGAAATAGTTATCTTTTTCGGTAGGAACAATTAAGCTACTATCAAATTTTGTAAGAGGTAAATAACCAATACTTTGTAAACCCATGGGTTTATAAAATACACTATCCATATAGTGGTCGATGCTTGTGTGTGTTTGTCGCTCCACAATTTCTTTCATAATGTAAAATCCCAAATCGCTATAGCGATATTTTTTTCTTCGAAGTAGTTTCGAATTTATAATTTCATTCCAGATTGTATCTTGGTATGAGTTAAGAATATACATATGATCTGCTACTTGAATTTCGTAGCCGGGCTTTTTTTCTTTGCTGTATAAATAGGTGTTAAGCTTACCGTCTTTTATGGTATGATTGTAAAAAGGAATCCAGGGAGTAAGTCGTGCCTGATGACTCATAACATCACGAATTAATAAATCACCCTTATTGGTCGAATCCAATTCGGGAAGGTAATATTTCAGCCTACGATCCACATCAATCTTTCCTTCATTGGCAAGTCGCATCACGGCAAGGGTAGTAGCTAAAACCTTGGTGACAGAAGCTAAATCGTAAATATTATCGAGGTCAATACTGTCCTTTTTAGCGTAGGTTTTTGAGCCAAAGGCACGATTGTAGATAATCATTCCATCTTTAGCTATAAGCACCTGACAACCAGGATAGGCACCGGTATCAATCCCAAATTGAATAATGGAATCAATTAATCCCAAACTATCACTGTTGATTCCTACTTCTTCGGGAAATCCGAAACTAATGCGCTTTTTTTTTAATTGAATGCCAAATCCTGCGGGATAATTTTTTGAAGAGCTTACGGGTAAACTGCCTGAAATATCGAAACCTCCAAAAAGTGATTCAGCGGCAGCTTCTAAAGCAGCATCGCTATCTTGATAAGCAACAATAATAGCTTGTGCATTGCTACCTTCTGTAAAGCGTTTCAAAGAGTAAGGACTACCTTGAATGACAACAATAAGCTTTGTTTTTTGCGCTATTAAATTGCAAAAATCAATACTCGACTGGTAGATAGCATAATTTTTACGTGCCGAATTACTTGTTTTATTAATATCAACAATTACCACATCGTAACCTTTTAGCTTTTCGACCATAGCATTCACATTACTCATGGTGCTTCTCGAATCAAGATGAAAACGGTCGGCTTTTCGGTAATCGTTAAAACGTTTGCTAAAAGGATTATCCTTTGGAAATCCGATGCTTACAACTGCCATTTTGGCTTTAGGACTGGTAGTCAGTGGAAGTAGCTTATCATTGTTTTTTATCAAAGTAATGGCATTACGATATAATTCTTTGATAAGCGCTTTATTGTGAGTGGTATTTATACGATTGTAAATATTTGTTTTGTCCAAAGGTTTTCGCTGCGATAAACCGAGTTTGTATTTTTCAATTAAAATTTTTCGAACTCTATTATCAATCGTTTCTTGGGAAAGAATACTATCGGAGATGGCTTTTTTAATGGCATCAATAGATGTGCGTACATCTTTGGGCATAAGTAGAATATCGTTGCCTGCCAATAAAGCTTTTACTTCCAATTGTCCTGGTTCATTATAGTTCGAAACGCCTTTCATTTCTAAAGCATCGGTAATGGCTAAGCCTTTAAAATGTAGTGAGTCTTTAAGCATAGCTTGGACCATAATAGGCGAGAGGCTTGATGCCCGACCTTGCGTTGTATCTATGGCAGGGATAAAAAGATGGGCTATCATAATTCCACCCACATTATGGTTAATTAGTGCTTTGAATGGGGTAAGATGTATGCTGTCAATATCGTGTTTGCTGGCATTTACCGTTGGTAGGGTTTTGTGCGAATCGCTATCAGTATCACCATGCCCGGGGAAATGTTTTGCCACGGCCATTACAGAGTCATCTTGTAAACCAAGCATATACATTGTTCCTTTTTGGGCTACTTTGTTTTGGTTTTCACCAAATGAGCGACTATTTATTACCGGGTTTTGTGGGTTATTATTCACATCAACCACAGGAGCAAAATTGATATTCACGCCCACAAGCTTACATTGATCGGCAATTTGTTTTCCCATTTGATAAATCAAGCTGTCGTTTTGTATGGCTCCCAAAGTCATCTGGCGGGGAAATTTTTCCACAGAATCCAATCGCATCGAGATACCCCATTCGCCATCAATGGCAACAAAAAGTGGTGTTTTTGAAATCTCTTGATAATAATTTACCAAATCGATTTGCCGAACAGGTCCGCCTTGAAAAAAGCAAACGCCACCCACTTTATTATTTCGTATTTCATCGGCAATCTTCTCATGATAGGCTTTATTCTTATTTGAGTGAGCCCGAATCATAAATAATTGGCCAATTTTCTCATCATCGCTTAGCGAGTTGAAAACAGAATCAACCCATTCTTCTTGAGTAAGTACTTTGGGTATGACAATTAGGGAATCTTGTACTAAGGAATCTTGTGCTAAACGGTCCACAGCAACACTATCTACTTCTTGAGAAAAAGCACTGGTACTGAGCAAGAATACAGCGATATAAAATAGTATAAAGGATTTATATTTGGGCATTATATGTATTAGCTATATGATTATTACGAAAACTCAAATTTACAAATAATGAAAGGGCTATTTTTAGATTTATCATTGCAATTTCTTAACATCCATTGTTAGTAAGTGGCATTTTAATCATCGTTCTATTTCTCAATATTTTATATATTTGCTTTAATGTCTGTCACAGGATACTCTTTTTATATGATTTTTTAAAAAAGCAAGCTGTAATTTGGTTTAAGCACCAATTTATATAGTTCTTGTTGATATGAGTTAATTCGAATAAATTTATAAGCGATGAAAAAAACACTTCTAGCCATTTTAATGATTTTGGTTTTATTATTGGCCTATGCAGGCAAATACTTAATTGATCGTTCGCCAATATTCACGGGTTTTGCAGCCAAAGATATGGCATCTTGTGTATTTGTTGCAGGTCGTACTCCTGAAAGTGTTGCAGCGGTTGACTTGAATTTCTCATTGGTAAAAATGGCTTCCCTAAGTATTGATACCATTGGAAAAACAGTTACTGCTGATTTTTTTGGTTTTGGAAAGCAAACAGCAGTTTATCGTCAAGGAATTGGCTGTGCACTGATAGCTGATGAGGACTTGGAGAAAGCGCGTTCCATGCGTTCCCTTGCGAAGGCTTACCCATTATATCCTGAAACCGTTTATTGGCCATTGGGTGATAAAATGCGTGAGGAAATTCCTGCCAATGTGAATAGGGAGAAATTGGATAAAGCCATTGCGAATGCACTTGCTCAAGGACATACCCGAGGAATCGTTGTAGCATACGATACTCTTTTTATGGCGGAGGCTTATGGTGAAGGTTTTGATAAAAACACACCTTTATTGGGTTGGTCGATGACCAAAAGTATCAATAGCGCTTTAATTGGAATTTTGGTAAAAGAGGGGAAACTTGATGTGAATGCTCCAGCTCCCATTGAGGAATGGAAAAATGATGAGCGAAAGAATATTACCATTCGCAGTTTACTACATATGACTAGTGGATTGGAATGGGTTGAAGATTATGGTGATATTTCGGATGCTACCATTATGTTGTATAATCGAGGCGATGTGGCAAAATATGCCATTAGTAAAAAAGCGGCTCTACCACCTGATTCGCTTTGGTATTATTCTTCGGGAACATCTAATATATTGGCTGCTATAGTGAAGCGTAGCTTTGATTATCAGCAGGCGTATTTGGACTTTCCTCGTGAGGCATTATTCAATCGTATTGGAATGCGCTCGGCTATTATGGAAACCGATGCTGTGGGCACTTATGTGGCATCATCTTATACTTTTGCAACAACAAGAGATTGGGCTCGCTTTGGCTTACTTTATTTGCAAAATGGAATTTGGAATAAGGATACGATTATCTCCCCTGATTGGGTGCGATTTACACAGCAAGAAGCTCCAAATTCGGGAGGAGAATATGGTGCGCAGTTTTGGTTGAATAAAACCGGTCATGAATTGCCTGATGCTCCTAAGGATACTTATTTTGCCGATGGCTTTCACGGACAAAGGGTGTATATTATTCCATCTAAACATTTGGTGATTGTTCGTATGGGCGAATCGAAAAAAGGGGAGTTTGATTATAATAAATTTGTGAGTGAAGTACTTGCTGCTTTTGAATAAAACGGGTTTTAAATAAAAGATAATAAGATATGAAGAAGGTTTTACTATTGGTTTGGGTATTAAGTATTTCATTGATTTCGGTGGCGCAGAGTGATAGCACTAGCACTGAAAAAAAAGTAAAAAAAGGTTTGTCGGTAGGTCCCTTGCCAGTAGTGGCTTTTGATTCCGATTTGGGGT
>QNXT01000089.1 GCA_003973505.1 Bacteroidota bacterium | reverse complement strand
CAGTCCGTAGGAATTGTAAATCAAAGTATATCCTGCTATTCCGGTAACTTTCTGATAGGCTTTTGACATACCTCCATCAATCACAATTAACTGACCATTAGCTTTTACCGGATTTTCGCCTTTGCTTACTTTTACAGGTACATGGCCATTTACTACATGGCCATGAATAGAATCCAAACCAAATTCTTTAAGTATTTTTTGAATATATATTTGTTCATCACGAAACTTATAATAAGGATTTCGTTCTTCTTTATGGGTCTTTTTGTCATTGATAAAATAACGTTCGAAGGTGGTCATTTGTTTTTTACCAAAAAGAGGCGAATCCGGACCACACCATAAATACCAAAACTGATCTAAGTCTTTTTGCTTCTCTTTTTCTGTTCCATTTTCGAAATAAGTACGACGTGCTACAATATCAAAATAGTCGAGCAGTTCTTTGCCTTTTAGTGATTTACCATCCACCATCACTTCTTTGAAATAGCCTTTCTCATCCATCGGAATTGCTCCATGAAATAGTAATAATCCATTATATGGAAGGTACATACTGCCATGCGAATACATGAAGTTAATATGTCGTTGTAGCTTTTCACTCTTTATAAATGAGCGTCGGAGCTTATTCATTAAATCCGCTTCTTCAGCAGTTAATTTATAGGGGTCGTTTGGGTCAATCGTTGGAAATTGTTTACAGCTTAACTCATATTCCTTACCATCAATGACAACGATTCCTTTATCCAAATCCATTTTATCCAAAAGCAAACGATCGTCCATTTTGAATTGTGGATTACGCTTGATTATTTGCCCTTCGAGTTTAAATTGAATAATAGAAATGGCTTTATGTACTTGTTTAACAATGCGAAGGTTGTATTCGGAAAGGCTTTCTAAACCAGCTTTTGGGGTAAAAGCATCACAAGGATCGTCCGCATATTTTTCCATGGCAAAAGTCACCAAGGGTAAAATATTTATTCCATATCCATCCTCAATGGTGTCCAAATTATCATATCGTGCACTAATGCGGAGTACAATAGCAATGTATGCCAAACTTCCAGCTGCGGCACCCATCCACACTACATCATGATTTCCCCATTGAATATCAACAGCATGATGTTTCATAATCTCCTCCATTACTCTATCAGCCGCAGGCCCTCTGTCAAAAATATCGCCTACAATATGTAATCGGTCGATAGCCAATCGTTGAATCAATTGACTTAAAGCAATTACAAAATCTTGTGCTCTATCGATATCGATAATGGTTTTGATAATGGCTGTAAAATAAGCTTCTTTATTCAGTAAATTCTCATTTACATTCAGCAACTCGTCAATAATATATTGAAAGTCTTTTGGTAGCGACTTACGCACTTTAGATCGTGTGTATTTTGAGCTTACAACTCTTGAAACCTTAATTAATCGCTTTAGGCTTTCACGATACCAAGTGTTCATTTCAACACCTCTGGCAGCAATTACTTCGAGTTTTTCTTGAGGATAATAAATAAGACTTGCCAGACTTTGCTTCTCTTCATCGCTCAGTTCGTCTTTAAATATTTCATTTATTCGACGACGAACAACACCTGAAGCATTACTTAAAATATGCTTGAAAGTATCGTATTCGGCGTGTACATCTGAAACAAAGTGTTCTGTACCCTTGGGTAAATTCAATATTGCTTCAAGGTTAATTATCTCGGTACTTGCTGATTGAATGGTACCATGCTGTTTGGCCAAGAGCTGTAGAAACTTCAGATTGTTCCGAATTTCTTCAGGGGGAATCTCTTTTGGATTTCGTTTATAATTCATTTCCTTTTTTATTAAAACATAAAAATCCCAGAGCAAAGCATTATTTTAAAATAACAGCTTGCCTGAAAAATTATAAAAAAATATAACTAACTATTAGTTTCGCAGCGACTTACGCAGTCCACAATTCGTATTATTGAATCTTGCTTAATGGAATAATAGGTTTGTTTTCCTTCACGTCGAGAACGTAAAACCCCTTTTGTTTTTAAGATATTCAAATGATGTGAAGCGGTGGCTTGCTCAATGTCTAAAGCCTTATAGATTTCTGTTACATTCATTTGCTTGTTTTTATCCAACATCGAGATAATGGCAACACGCATAGGATGAGCTACAGCTCTAAGTTTCGAAGCTACTTCCTCTAACTTATCAGTATTTAATTCTAATTGCATAATAGTATTGTTTTTTATTCAGCGCAAAACTACTAAATATCTACATATGATAGATATTAAAATATGCTAAAGTACAATATATCGAAATTTGAATAGCTGTTATTAGTCAAACTGAATAAGGGAAAAAGCCTGTTGGTTATCAAGTCTTTCACGTCCATTTAAGAAGCTTAGTTCGATAAGAAAATCAACTAACACATTGGTAACACCTGTCTTACGAATTAAATTTAATGCTGCATTTGCGCTGCCACCGGTAGCCAAAAGATCGTCATGAAGTAAAACAACATCCTCTTTTTGAAGAGCATCTTTATGAATTTCAAGAGTATCAGTCCCATATTCGAGTGCATACTCCTGTTGATATGATTCGGATGGAAGCTTACCGGGCTTACGCATAAGCACAAAGCCTGCTCCAAGTTTGTAGGCCAAAATACTCCCAATAATAAATCCTCTTGATTCAATTCCAACGACTTTTGTTATTCCTTTATCCTTATACTTCTCATATAATTCATCTACGATAAAACGCAGCACATCGGCATCTTTGAGGGCAGTAGTAATATCCTTAAATAGGATTCCTGGCTTCGGAAAGTCAGGCACGTCACGAATAGATTTAGCAAAATCTTGTAAGGTAATTTCTTTATTCATCATTATCTGTTAAAGTTTCTTTGTAATAAATCCTCCAGCAATTACATCATCACCTTCAAAAAATACTGCCGATTGTCCTGGTGTAATAGCGGATACTTCTACCATAAATTCCACACGTATTTGATCACCCTCATTATAAAGTTTGGCAGCGGCACCCGGGTCGTGATGACGAATCTGTACATCGACTTCCATACCATCTTCTATGTGGTCGTACTTTTGCCAATTGAGTTTTCCAACGAGCATTTTAGTAGAATTAAGGGCATCGCGAGGTCCAATAACCACCCGATTATTCTTTGCGTCGATGGCATTTACATAATAGGGTTCCCCAAAAGCCACTTCTAAACCTCGACGTTGACCAATCGTATAAAAAGGATAGCCCTTATGTTTTCCCACTACCGTACCATCTTCCAATACAAATTCTCCATCAGCAACCCGTTCCTCCAAGCCTTCTACCTGACGTTTTAAGAATCCACGGTAATCATTATCGGGAATAAAGCATATTTCATAGCTCTCTCGTTTGTTTGCTAAGTTTACAAATCCTTGTTTACGAGCCATTTCACGTATTTCTGGTTTATGATATTTGCCTAAAGGGAAGAGTGTTCGTGCCAAGTTTTCTTGGCTAACTCCCCATAAAACATAGGATTGATCCTTACCTCCATCAATGCCTTTTGTTACGTAATAACGTCCATCTTTTTCTTTCAATTGAGCATAATGCCCTGTGGCAATATATTGACAATCTAAATCGTCGGCACGCTTTAATAGGGCTTCCCATTTGATATAGGTATTACATAAAATGCATGGATTGGGTGTATTTCCAATAATATATTCACTCACAAAATTGCTAACAATCTTCTCTTCAAATTCTCCTCGAATATCAACAACATAATGAGGAAATCCTTTACTAACAGCCAATTGACGAGCGTCGTTTATGGAATCTAAACTGCAACAGCCTGTTTCTTTACTGCTTCCGCCTGATGTAGAATAATCCCATGTTTTCATGGTAATTCCTACTAATTCATATCCTTGTTCAAGCAATAAAAGAGCAGCAATCGAACTATCGATGCCTCCACTCATTGCCATTAAAACTCTTTTATTTTGCTTCATAAAAACTATCGTCAAATTTGGTTCGAGTTCGATTTTCTTTTTCTACCACTTTGCCATTTTCAAAAGTTGCCGATTGTTGTAAAAATCCATGGTCGTAGCGTTCCTTTTTAATGAGTTCTCCTTTTTCATTATAGAAATACCAGATGCCATTCATTTTACCATCCACATAATTCCCCTTTTTCTCGACAATATTCCCAATAAAATACACTTTATATTCTCCATCTAATTTGCCGTTTTTGAATGTGCCTTCCACATGAGGGTCGCCATTTTCAAAAAAGTCTTTCCATGTTCCATGGCGTTTGTCATCTTTCCAATAAAGCTCTGATGTGAGATTGCCATTTCGATAATAGACACGCCAAGGGCCATCTTTTTTACCATCTTTATACGACTCTTCTTTTATAAGAATATGTGGACTTTTATTATAATATTTCCATAAGCCATCCTTCAAACGTTTATGATAATGACCTTCTACTTTTACCACTCCACCAACATAATATATTCGTATCGATGCATATTCTCCTTTTTGAGAATACAGCAGCTCGGTTGTTAATTGACCGTTACCATTCCAATATTTGAAAGTTCCCACTTCGTAACCTTCTTTGAAGGTTCCTTCGTATCGCTTTTTGCCATTGGGATGATAATCAACCCATTTACCAGTTTTTCGTCCCTGGCTATCTTTCTGATTTGTATTTGATTGAGCAAATGAAGAAAGGCTAAAAATCAAACTAAAAATGATAAAATATAATGTGCGCATAGTATTCTATATTAGTGATAATTGTGTGGGCAAAGATAACGAATTGAAATGGGTTTTATTACAAGGTTTTTGCAAAATCGATAAGGTGGTCGAAATGGGCATCGGGAGTTAATTTAAGCTGACGGTTGCCAATGAAAACCGTTTTCATTTTAGCATTAATCCCAAATTCTATATCCGAAGGGGAATCGCCTACCATAATGGATTTTGCGAAATCAACATCTGGAAATTCAGCTTTCGCCTGTTGTGCCATCCCAATATTGGGTTTGCGACAGGGGTTTTGTTCTGCAGCTAAAGCAGGGCAAAAATAGATACCATCAATTTTACATCCCGTAGCTTCAATATGGGATTTCATCTTTTGATGAACTGTATTTACAGCTTCCTTTGTCATAAGCCCCTTGCCTACACCCTGTTGGTTTGTAACAATAAATATATGTTTGAATTTTTTGGCAAAAATTGGAAAGGATGGCAATACTCCGGGTAGAAATTCAAAATCTTCCCACGATTTTACGTAGTCATCCACAATCCGTCGATTGATGACACCATCACGATCCAAAAACAGACTCCAATCACCTTGCTCTATATCCTTTTTAATATCCCAGTTTTTTGAACTCATTTTGTGCTTTTTTATAATCTTCCGGAATTCCAATATCTAAGAAGTATGATTTATAAGGAAAGCCATAAAACGCTTGTTCTTTATACAATCGCTCAAAGGCATCTTTTTCCATGGAAAATTTTTGTTCAAAACGATTTGTTTCAAAGAAGTGCTTCTCGATAATGTAAATACCACCATTAATTTTTCCTTGTCCTTTTCGTTCTCCTTTTTCGGCAAAGCCAATAATTCGATGATTAGCATCTGTTTCTACAACGCCATATCGACTTACATCATCAATTTCGCGAAGAGCCAAACTTATTTGAGCATTTTTTGAATTATGTTTTTGTGAAAAATCCTGTAAATCAACTTCAAACATTGTATCGCCATTTACAACCAAAGCCGCTCCTGATTTTACAAACTGAAAGGCATTGAGTATTCCTCCACCTGTTCCCAAAGGGCTTTCTTCCACAGCATAATCTATTCGCATTCCGTTAAACGAATCGCCAAAATAATTTAGAATGTGTTCATGCTTATAACCAACTGAGAAAATAATATGTTCGATGCCAAACGACTTCAAATAATTCAGTTGATAATCTAAAAAAGGACGGTCGTTAATCAATGCCATAGGTTTGGGAACATCCTGTACTACGGTTTGAAGTCGTGTACCAAACCCTCCGGCCAAGACGATGGCTTGTTTAATCATCGTGGAAAAAGTTGAGATTCCACAAATTCACAAATAATATGACCGAGCATAATATGCGATTCCTGAATTCGAGGTGTGTCTTTTGAGGGAACATTAATTAGATAATCGCAATAGTCTTTCATTTTCCCACCGGTTTCGCCAGTCATGGCAATACAGATAACGCCTTGTTTGCGAGCTACTTTGAAAGCGCGAATAATGTTTTCCGAATTTCCTGAAGTAGAAATTCCGAAAAGGATATCACCTTTACGACCCTTGGCTTTAATCAAGCGGGCATAAATTTCATCATAAGAATAATCGTTGGCAACGGCTGTAAGATAGGAGGTGTTTACATGCAAAGCCTCAGCAAAAAGCGGGTCGCGATCGTAATAAAAACGTCCTGAAAGCTCTGCTGCAATATGCTGTGCATCTGCGGCACTGCCACCATTTCCACAGAAATAAACGGCTCCCTGATTATTGTATGTGTTTACTACTGCATTGGTTACATCCTCAACAGTTTTAAGTAGTTGCTCGTTCTGAGCTATATTCTGTTTTACTGAAATCGAATCAGTAATGATTCTTTTGATATCCATAGTTTTCGATTTGTGTGGGGCAAAGATAATTATTTTGAGGAACACGAATAAAAGCGAATTATATCAAGCGATGCTTAAACGAAATAACAATAAATCAATTTAGAATAATCCATCCGTAAAAATGCTGTAAATTTGTACAAACAAAACCAACGATTATGCCTGATTTTTCAGTCCGATTACGTAGTAAACTTCCCGGAGTTAAAACCACGATATTCACACAAATGAGTTCTTTGGCTAATGAAGTAGGAGCCATTAATTTGTCACAAGGTTTCCCGAATTTTGATGTTGCGCCAGAGCTTATTGAGTTGGTACATAAGGCAATGATTGATGGTCATAATCAATATGCACCCATGCAGGGCGTGATGGAATTGCGTGAGGTATTGTCCGATTCCTTTTATAAAAAGTATAATACACGCTATAATGCGGATACGGAAATTACCATTACTTCCGGTGCCACACAAGCTATTTATTCGGCAATCTCTACGGTAATAAATGAAGGGGATGAGGCTATTATTATCGAACCTGCTTTTGATATTTATGCTCCTTCGGTGATAATTAATGGAGGAGTACCCCGCTTTTATCAACTCAAAGACCCCGATTATCATATCGAATGGTCTGAGTTACGCCGCTTGATTACAGCAAATACAAAACTGATTATTATAAATACACCACATAATCCTACTTCCACAATCTTAAATGCTGAAGATTTAAAGAATTTGGAGCAGCTTACAAATGACACGGATATTATCGTATTGAGTGATGAGGTGTATGAGCATATTATTTTTGATGGCAAAACGCATGAGAGTGTGGCGAGGTATCCTAATTTGGCTGAACGTAGTTTTGTGGTGGGTTCCTTTGGAAAGACATTTCATGTTACAGGTTGGAAAACGGGTTTTTGTATGGCTCCGGCCAAATTAATGGCTGAATTCAGAAAGATACATCAGAATGTGGTCTTTGCGGGCAATCGTCCTATGCAAACGGCCATAGCCGAATATATGCAAAACGAAGAGAACTATATCAATTTGTCGAAGCTTTATCAAGAGAAAAGAGATTACTTTCTGGAATTGATGAAAGATTCACGCTTTGAACCTTTACCATCGTTTGGAACTTATTTTCAACTTTTTAGTTACGATAAAATATCGGATGAAAGTGAGAACGATTATGTATTGCACTTAACCAAAGAGCATCGTGTGGCGGCCATTCCTTTGTCCTATTTTTATCGTAATGGCCACGACCGAAAAGTATTGCGTTTTTGTTTTGCCAAAACCAATGAAACCCTTGAACAAGCAGCAGAATTATTATGCAAGATTTAAGAATAACCCTTATACAATCGGACTTGAAATGGGAGGATAAAAGCTATAATTTAAAGCATTTGTCTCAAATGATTGAATCGATTTCTGAACCGACAGACCTCATTGTGTTACCCGAAATGTTTACTACGGCCTTTTCAATGAAACCGGAAATTTTTGCAGAAGAAGAAAATGCTGAAAGTTTGCAATGGATGCAGCAACAAGCTGCTAAAAAACAAGCTGCTATTGTGGGGAGCTTTATGGTAAAAGAGGAGGGTAATAATTATAATCGGTTGTATTTTGTGAAGCCTGATGGTCGTTTTGAGCAATATGATAAACGCCATCTTTTCCGAATGGGAAATGAACAAGCGCATTTTAGTCAGGGGGAAAAGCCTTTGATTTTGGAATATAAAGGATGGAAAATACAGACATTAATTTGTTATGATTTACGTTTTCCAGTATGGGCAAGGAATAGTTATTCCGATGGTAAATATGGCTACGATGCTTGCATTTTGGTAGCAAATTGGCCAGCAGTACGCTCACAGGTATGGAAAACACTATCGAGTGCTCGTGCCATTGAGAATCAGTGCTATTGGATTGGTGTAAATAGGATTGGTAAGGATGGGCATGGTCTGGATCATTCGGGAGATTCCAATATTTGGGATGCAAAAGGAAATACAATGATAGAGCAAGCGCCATCACAAGAATTTGTGAAGACTATTACCATTTCGAAAACAGAATTGGATGATTTTAGAGAGAAATTTACAGTGGGATTGGATTGGGATTAGGTGGATGTACATTATCATGTAATGAAATAATATCGAGTAATGAGTAAAACAAATATATACGCAAACAGCCTAACCGATTATCAACGGTGGGAAACACGTGAGGTGCAAATTGGCACATTGAAATTGGGAGCTAATAATCCAATTCGACTTCAGTCGATGTCGAGTGTGGATCCCATGGACACGGAAAAAAATGTAGCACAAGCC
>QNXT01000029.1 GCA_003973505.1 Bacteroidota bacterium | reverse complement strand
TTTTATTATAAAGTACAAAAATAAGGATTATTAAGTTATGAGTTTTTGAGTTACGAGTTCGTGAGTTATGAGTAAATGAGTTGAAATCGTAAATCGTCAATCCCCAATTACCAATCAAAAATCTCAAATCAAAAATCAAAAATCATAAATCTCACCCTTACATTTCCCCAAAAACGCCCATTCCAAAAAGGGCAAAATCATATTTTACAGGATCGGTTGCATCAAATTTGCGTAAGCTGGCGGTAAGTTCTTCTACTGATTTCCAGTCGTTGGCTTTGCGTTGTAATAGTCCGAGTTTTCGTGCCACACGACCGCTATGCACATCCAAGGGAATCATTAAGTGCTTAGGCTCAATGCGCTTCCAAATCCCAAAATCGACTCCTTGTTGGTCTTGTCGCACCATCCATCTGAGGTACATATTCAGTCTTTTAGCTGCCGAACCTTTCATGGGATTGGCCAAATGTTTGCCCGAACGGGCGAGATGTGGGCTCGACATAAAAACTGCTCTAAAGTGATTTAAAGCTCCAAAAAGGGGAGCGTAGTTTTTCGGATTGTCGAATTCTTGCTTTAAGCCTTCGGCAAAAACGGCTTCCAGTCCTCCATGGTTTTGATAGATATTTTGCAAGCTTGAAATAAAGAATAAGGCATCGTCGCCATTGAAAGTGCGATGTACAAAATGGAGTAGGGGTTTGAAGTCTTCGTCCTGTGCATTTATTACAAAATCGTAAGGGGCATTGTCCATCATTTCCAACCAGCGATTGGCATTGCGAATAATCATAGGGCGTTTACCCCAAGCGATGGCTGCTGCGATAAATCCTGCAATTTCAATATCTTCCTTTCGGCTAAAAGCACGTGGAATTTGAATAGGATCGGTTTCTATAAATTCTTCTTGATTATAGAACCGATATTTAGTATCGAGGAGTTTCTTTATATCCAAAGCCAATCAATTTAGGGAACCGAGATTGTTTGTACATCCTTATTTCTTACGCTGAAAATACCTATGGCACCTCCTTCGATATTTGTAGGCGGATTTCCCGGTGCCGTGCTCATGCCTCCCTGATTCATCATAGTTAACACTTTGAAGTATTCGAAAGAAGCTTCGTCAATGGTGTAAAGCTCCACCTGTACATTGCTGGGTTCTTCAATCAAATTACGAAAGAAAGTATATGTAATGGCTTTGCCATCGAGCCCGTCGTCACGAGTAATATACCAACCCGGACTATATACACCGTCAATCATTATTTTCAAATAATAGTAATTTGTCTCGCCAGCAGGATCGGTAAAATGACAATTAACGGTATATCCATCTCCTTGATGTGGGCCAAAATTATCGATGGTAGCCGTAAGTGAATCAATGGGAACGGGTCTTGTAAGTGTGGAGGTGGAATGAAAGGTTTTTCCATCTACATTTATTTCAAGTTGAAACGAATCACCAATTTGACCTTTTGAAATATTTGGGTTGAAGTAAAGACCATGCCCAATATGTGTCAATTTATCTACATTGCCTTGTTTGTCAGTGATTTTTACTTGCGCATTTTTTATGGTGTTTATGGAATCTGTTTCGTAAAAACTGGCTGTCCAATGCAGTTGTACATAGGCCTCACCATAGAGTGCGTTTTTACCCTGGTTGATTCTGCCATCCACTACGATTCGTGGGTCGGAGTCGTTAAGATCGATTACGACTACTTTTTCGCAGGAAGCGAAAAGTAAAATAAGACTGATATATAATAAGGTTTTCTTCATGATTTCTAAAATTGAAAGTTCCAAGTAATTGATGGAACAAATTTGAATAAAGCAAGTTGTACCGCTTCTACTTTTCGTGGGTCATCTTCGTTTTGGCGGAACGAAATGGAGTAAGCATTCTCCCGACCGTAAGCATTATAAATGGAAAAATTCCAGCTTGAATGCACTTTGCGCTTTATTCTTTCTGTCTCGCCTGTGATTTTGTTTTTATGTACTTTATAATCTTTTAGTTTATAGGTAACTCCAATATCCAAACGGTGATAGTCGGGCATGCGATATCCGTTTCGCTCGGTATATAAACTTACCAGGTTGCCATCGATAAAGTATTTTCCGCTGGGGAAAGTAACGGCATTACCCGTATAATATACCCAGGTAGCAGCCACGCTCAACTGTTCGGTAATATCGTACATGCCCACTAAAGAAACATCATGTGTACGGTCTTGTCGAGTTGGAAAAAACTTGCCTCCATCAATATCTTCGAAACGTTTTTCGGTACGAGCCAAAGTATAACTCACCCAGCCCGTAAAGCGTCCTTTTTTCTTTTTGAATAATAATTCCAAACCATAAGCACGACCCTCGCCATAGAGTAAATCGCCTTCTACCATGGGGTTGAATTGCACTTCAGCACCAGTACGATAGTCGATGGTATTTTGGATTTTTTTGTAGTAAATCTCGGCCGAAAATTCGTACTTATTACGTTTGAAATTTCGGAAATATCCCAAGGCTACTTGGTCGGCAATCTCGGGTTTTATATTGTTGCTACTGGGTAGCCAAACATCGGTTGGGGTAGAACTTGTGCTATTGGATAATAAATGCAAATATTGGAAAGTACGTGCATAAGATGCTTTTACCGAACTTGTCTCGTTCAAGATAAATGTACCCGAAAAACGAGGCGCCAAGCCATTATAGGAGGCCACGGGTTCCCAATTGTCGTATTTTGTAATATCGGTTATATTGCCATCAATGTCGAAAGTATAGATATTTCCAGGTCCAATTTGAGTGAAATTAGAGTAACGTAAACCGTATTTTAGAATAAGATTACTACCTACTTTTTGCTCGTTGGAAATATATAGTGCCGACTCTAAAGAGTATCGTTTTTCAAGGGTGTTGTCGGGAACTACTTTGCCATCTACTTTCAATTCGCCAGGGCGAAAAGTATGATGAATAATACCCCAGCCGAAACTTAATGTATTTTTGCTATTGATAAAATATTGATAATCATTTTTAAGGTTAAAATCACGAATGTCGGAACCCGCTTCAAAGGTTTGTGCTCCAAAACTGGCTTTGAAAACATAATTATAATCGCTCAGTATCAGTGAAGTGTTAGAGAATAATTTTTCTCCAAAAATATGATTCCATCGGGCAGTAAGGGTTTTATTTCCCCAATCGAAACCAAACTCATTATTAAAACCAAACTGATCGCGCCCCAAATAACCCGAGATATAAATGCGATCGCGCTTGCCCAAAATATAATTGGCTTTTAAGTTCAAATCATAAAAGTAAAGCTGAGTGTTTCTCTTGCTTTCGTCAGACGAAAGTTTAAGAAATAAATCGGCATAGGTGCGCCTACCGGAGATGATGAACGAACCTTTATCCTTCACAATGGGAGCTTCGATGGTAAGCTTCGATGCAATAATTCCCAGTCCGCCACTTACCTTCATTTCCTTCATATTTCCTTCTTTCATTTTAATATCGAGCACAGATGAAAGCCGACCGCCAAATTGAGCAGGAGCACCTCCTTTATAGAGTTTTACATCTTTCAGTGCATCGGAATTGAAAACAGAGAAAAAACCCATCATGTGAGAGGCATTATAAACAGGGGCTTCGTCAAGTAGAATCAAGTTTTGGTCGGCACTACCCCCACGAACAAAAAAACCTGCTCCGCCGTCACCTTCCGACTTTACTCCCGGCATAAGTTGGAGGGTTTTCATCACATCGCGCTCACCAAAAATCACTGGAATTTTATTCGCCTCTTTCATATCTACCTTGGTAACGCTCATTTCATTATTACGCACATTGGCATCATCACGTTCGGCAGTAATTTCCACACCACTCAAATCCTGAGCGCTCGATTTTAATTCTACAATTTTGAAAATATTTTTGTCGAGTTTTATCTTGATTTCTTTTTTGGTGTAACCCATAAAACTATAAACTATGGTATAGTTTCCAGCGGGAATGGTAATGGAATAAAATCCATAAACATTCGTGATGGAGCCTGTATTTTTAAGCTCTTTTATTTGGACTATAGCCCCAATTAAATCTTCACCTGTGGCAGCATCTTTCACATTACCACTAATGGTATAGGTCGTTTGTTTTTGGGAAAAACTGCTTAGGCTATATCCAAGAAATAAAATAATTAGGAGTATTTTATACTGCATAAATTATGGTTTTGTTTTCGATGGACGAAAATACGCCTAATTTGTTACTTAGCATGAGTATATTTAGATTGTTGTCAGATATCATTTTTTGTGTCTTTTGTAACGAACTTAGTTATTTAAATCGTTGTTTAAAAACGTCTAAATTCTAATTGTTACAGCATTTTTTACTTTTTGTTTTACCCTTACCCTAAAGGGAATCAAAAAGTAAAAACCTGAGTTCGATGTAAGCTTTGCTCACAGTTTCAGATAATTAGTTTATATACGACTCAAATTTACGATGGACTATCGAGATAATTCGAGTATATTTGGGGAAGTATATAAGCTAATTATCGAAATTTATATGAAAAAGTCAATAGCAAACCATCTTCGCACTAAATACCACTCGTAATAGCCCGCTATAACTTCGTGATATTTAGCAGCAAATCTGGCCTGCTATTGACTTTCTGTGAGTGAAATCTTACGTCGAACTCAGGTTGAAAAATGAATCTGGTTTTTTCAATGGTTTCTACCTTTAGGGTTGGGGTGAAAAACCATTGAAAAAGTGGTGAGGAATAGAACTTAGTCAAAAAAAACTTACATTTGCCTTAAATAACCAAGCTATGAAAAATCTTAAAACCGTTTTCGCATTACTTATTACATCTTTTTTTCTTTTTGCATTTTCTTCTGTGAATAATACAGAAGAATCGCGTATTCCATGGAAAGATGGACTGTTAGGTAGATCTATTATGATTCACATAAAGGGGACTTCGTCTGGAGCTAATAGCTACACTTTTCAGGGGCATTATAGAAATAATCAAAAGATAGGAAAGTGGAGGCTTTGGGGCCGGAATAATAAACTGATAGCTGAGAGATTGTATCAAAATGATTTTGAATATGAAGATGTGATTAATCATACAAAAGTCGTATTAAATCGTGATGAAAATGGTTTGTATGAGTTTCCAAAAATTGAGGAAAAGGATGTGGCTGTTTCGCAAAGGATATGGAAAGTGATAAGTTCGGAACAAATAAAGAAAAATAAAGCCCTTGCGGCCGCTATCAAACAAATTGATTTAGCTGAATTTAAGGCTTATCGTTCCGATGAATTGCGTGATACAATCAATATTCATAAATCGAAGCAACATATCCAGTCCCTAAAAATAATGGGCGATTGGTTTTACGATAAGCACAGAAAAATTGCGACATTCTATATTTTAGCTATTTGCCCTATTTATGGAGCGCAATCAAAAGAAGCCTGGTATTATTACCCCGATATTCGTAAAAAGATGGCTTCGATAAAAGTTAAAGATAAATATGCAATGATTCATAACTTAGACGAACTGTTTTTCCTTGGTTCTTACCCATACATTATTTACAAAATAGAGCGTTTGGATGATAAGGCATTTGAAAAAGAAAATTATGAGAAGGTAACTATTGAAACGATTAAATATCAGTTGACTACCGAAGCCTTATATTGGCAATAATTCCATTTGCTGAATTTCTATATTTGCGAAAAAACATCTTCACGGCAGTATTTATTATATTACTTTTGTGGCAACAAGTGCCAAGCTTGATTGTGTTGCGTATTGTATAGATTTACCTATGAAAATTTTAGAAGAATTAAATGAAGTGCAGCGTGCTGCCGTATTGAGTACCGAAGGTCCAAATATGATTATTGCGGGAGCGGGCTCGGGGAAAACCCGTGTTTTAACCTACAAAATTGCCTATTTGATATATAAGGGAGTGGATCCTTTTAATATTATGTCGTTGACATTTACCAATAAGGCTGCTCGCGAAATGCGCGAACGTATTGAAAACCTTATTGGCTCTACAGAAGCGCGAAATGTGTGGATGGGAACTTTTCACTCTATTTTTTCACGCATTCTTCGAATGGAGGCTGATAAGCTGGGCTATCCATCAAACTTCACAATTTACGATACCGACGATTCGAAGAGTATCATAAAAAAAATACTCAAAGAGCAGCAGCTCGACGACAAAGTATATAAACCCAATCAGGTGCTTGGACGTATTTCTTCAGCAAAAAATAATTTGATTTCGCATATTGCATATAATAATAATCAGGAACTTTTGGCTGCGGATAATGAATCGGCTAAGCCGAAAATCGGACTTATTTACGGACTCTATCAGGAACGTTTGCGTAAAGCAAATGCGATGGATTTTGATGATTTATTATTCAATACCAATGTGCTTTTGCGTGATTTTCCGGAGGTGCTTTTAAAATATCAAAAGCGATTTAAGTATTTCTTAGTAGATGAGTATCAGGATACAAACTATTCTCAATACCTTATCGTAAAACGCTTGGCAGCACGTACTGAAAACCTTACAGTGGTAGGCGACGATGCGCAAAGTATTTATGCTTTTCGTGGTGCAAATATTCAGAATATTTTGAATATGGAAAAAGATTATCCTGATTTGAAGATGTTTAAGCTAGAGCAAAACTATCGTTCTACACAAAACATTGTTCAACTGGCTAATTCAATTATCAAAAAGAATAAGGGACAGATAAAAAAAGATGTTTGGACCTCGAATACTGATGGCAATAAAGTACGTCTGATATCTACTAATTCCGACAATGAAGAGGGGAATAATGTAGCTCGCACTATTTTTGAAATTAAGAATGAGGAAAAGGCGCAGGATAAAGACTTTGCTATTTTATACCGCACCAATGCGCAGAGTAGAGCAATGGAGGAAGCATTGCGTCGCATGAATATCCCATACCGAATTTATGGAGGCCTGTCGTTTTATAGCCGCAAAGAGATTAAAGATATACTTGCTTATTATCGTTTGGTTGTCAATCCAAATGATGAAGAAGCCCTGATGCGTGTAATAAATTATCCAAAGCGAGGCATTGGTAAAACAAGCATTGAGAAACTTCAGGTTTTGGCACATCAAAACAATCTATCACTTTGGGGATTGATAGAACAAATTCACAAAGTGAATAATTTCCCCAAAGCCACAGCAGGTAAAATCGCTGATTTTGTGACCATGATAAAAAGCTTTACGGCTGAATTGCATAAAAAAAATGCCTTTGAGCTTGCTGACCATATTGCCAAGTCGTCGGGAATATATCGTGAATTATCGGCTGCCAAAGATGATGACGAAGGCGTGATGCGGTTTGAAAATATGGAGGAATTATTGAATGGAATCAAAGATTTTTCCGAATCGGAGAGTGATGAAGTGGATGCCGATAACAGTATTCGTACGCTGGATGAGTTTATGTTAGACATTGCTTTATTGACCGATGCTGATGATAAAAATAAAGAGGAAAGCAATGCTGTAACCTTAATGACAATCCACGCAGCCAAGGGTTTAGAGTTTCCGTATGTGTTTATTGTGGGGCTCGAAGAGAATCTTTTTCCATCGATGATGTCGCTCAATTCACGTGCAGATATTGAAGAAGAAAGAAGATTATTCTATGTTGCTATCACACGTGCAGAAAAAAGATTATTTTTGTCATACGCACAGAGCCGTTATAAATGGGGTAATTTACAGTTTACAGAACCAAGTAGATTCATTTCTGAATTGAAACCTGAGTTTATCGACGACCTTAGTGGAGAGGATTTATTCACACAAAACAGAACAAGAATGCAAAAGGACAAGCCCGAAGAAAAGAAAATATGGGGTAAAAAACGATCTTTTGAAGTTAAGCCTGAAAGCCCAAGCAAGAAAAAGGATATGCTTCAAGCAAAAAACCTTAAGAAAGTAGATGCTAATACAGAATCGCCTGTTGATGCTGGTGATACTTCTAAAATAGAAGTAGGCATGGAAGTTTTTCATGAGCGATTTGGAAGAGGAAACGTTGCAGCAATTGAAGGTACAGGCCAAAATCGTAAGGCAACAGTTTCTTTTAAAACGGTGGGAGATAAACATCTTTTACTACGTTTTGCTAAACTAAAAGTGCTATCGTAATGAAAAAATGTGTGAACGATGAATCGTTTGCAACTTATTAATAATGTAAAGGCATATTTTAATTGCTTTTACAATCATAAAATTGAATACACAAATGGATATAGATTATAATACAAAACGTGAAGACCTTATCATTAGGGAGTATGGACGTAATGTACAGGAGTTGGTAAAATATGCCTTAACTATTGAGGATCGGGAAAAAAGAACCAAATTAGCTTACATTATTATTAGTGTAATGCGTCAGGTAAATCCTAGCCCAACGAGCAATCCTACGGATGAATATTTACAAAAACTATGGAATCATATTTATATGATTTCAGGATATAAATTGGATATTGATTACCCTTTCGAGGTTAAGAAAAATGAGATTGTTAACCATATTCCAGAGCATGTTGATTATAAGGATAATGATATACGTTACCGTTTCTATGGAAAAAACACAGAGCTTGTTCTTCAAGGTATTGCCGAAAAAGAAGAGAGCCCTGAGCGTATAGCTTTGTTGGTTGCCATGGCAAATCAGATGAAAGAAATGTATATTACCTGGAATAAGAGTATTGTTGGCGACGAGCTTATCGATAAGCATATTCAGACGATTACCAATGGAAAACTGAAACTTCCCGAAGGTTTAGAGCTTATTTCTTCGAATGAGGTTTTACGCAAACTTCGAGCTGAAATGTCGGAACAGGAAAAAGAGAAAACGAATGGTAAGAAGAATTTCAAAAAGCCTGCACAAAAGAAAAAAGCAAAAACATTTAAGAAGAAACGTTATTAGATAAAAGATAACATTTAGAAAGAGCCCTATTTTTAGGGCTTTTTTTATGCCCCAAAC
>QNXT01000227.1 GCA_003973505.1 Bacteroidota bacterium | reverse complement strand
GTTGTAATGTATTTTGTACAGCAGTGCGATCCAGTTTTAATTCCTTGGAAATGCTATGCGTGGCTTTTTCAATCATAATCTATATTTTGCGGCTGCAAAGTAACGAAAAAAGAGCCTGTGATGGAAGATAGTTAATGTGGATTCTTATGATGGTTTGATGTCCTTAATCTGCAGTTTTTCTACAAATAATCAGGATTTGCCAAATAGTGTTTGTCAATAGATTATTCAATATGAATAAATTATGAAATTTAGATTATTTATTGCAGATGTGAAAATTTAATATACATTTGCCGCCGCTTAGAAATAAGCTCAGTTTTATTTATTAATTTTGTTGAAATTCAGTTTGTTAAAAACATACTAAAAGCATTTTTTAGTATCAATACAGAAAGATTATGGCTTTTATTACAAAAGAAAAATTGTTTTCATGGGAGTGGTTCCGTGCCTATTCATATATTGTACTAGGTACATTCATTATGGCGGTAGCTTATGTAATTTTCATCAGCCCATTTAAGTTTGCACCTGGAGGGGTTTACGGTATTGCAATTGTACTGCATCACCTATTTCAATTTCCCATTGGATTGTCGGGTATTTTGATGGATATTCCACTTACTATTTTAGGATTTTTGGTACTTGGGCCACGCTTTGGTGTAAAAACCATTGCAGGAATGTTATTACTATCTGGATGGATATCAGCCATTGAGTACTTCTATGGATATGAACCTTTTGTGCCTGGTCAGCCCATGCTTTCGGCTCTTTACGGTGGTGTTTTAATTGGTATTGGTTTAGGCTTGGTTTTTAAATCAAAAGCCACTTCCGGAGGTTCCGATATCATTGCCATGATTGCAGCAAAATATATTCATATGTCGTTGGGACAGCTAATGATTATTGTGGATTCCATAATCGTTCTTCTCAGTTGGATTGCTTTTAAAGATCCAATGATTCCACTTTTTTCATGGATTATTATTTTTATCACAGGTAAAGTGGTTGATATCGTGATTGGAGGTATTGGATATGAAAAAACTTTATTTATCATTTCGGATAAACATCAAGAAATTCGTGATAAAATTATAAACGATATGGGTCGTGGGGGCACTTTTATTGCGGGTAAAGGAATGTATGCAGGAAAAGATAAGACGGTTATCTTTACGGTTGTTACTCGTCGTGAAATGGTGATTTTGAAGAGTTTTATTAGTAAAATTGACCCCAATGCTTTCTTAACTGTGGTTAACGCAAATGAAGTGCTTGGCGATGGTTTCAAGAAGTTGGAAGATGGCGATAATTAGTTTCTAATAAATGGCAAGGCATAACGACACGGGAAAAGAGGGCGAACAATTGGCAGTGGAATATTTAGCTGCCAAAGCTTTTAAAATTATGGAGCGCAATTGGCGTTTCAAAAAAAGTGAGATTGATATTATTGCCATTGATGGAAACGAAATTGTATTTGTGGAAGTGAAAACCCGACATGAAAACTTTCTTGTTGAGCCGGAGCTTACGGTTAGTAAAAAACAACAGCGCTCTATTATAAATGCGGCAAATCAATACATCATTAGTCGTGGAATAGATATGGAAGCTCGTTTTGATATTATTTCCATAGTGATTAGCTCGGAAGGTGAAAATGTAAAGCATTTGGAAAATGCTTTCTATCCTCAGCTTTGATTTTATTACGTACCTAATTACAATACTTCGGCAAACTTTCCAAAAGTTCTGTTTGTCAAATTTTAACTGCCTGATAATCATAAGATAGCTGTTTATGGTCAACTTTTAGAAAATTATAAATATCAATAAGTTACAAAATATAACAAACGATTGTAATTAGTAATTACTACTTCAATAAAGCTCCAATTTTCCGTACAGGATAAATGGAAGCTCCAAAGCCGATAAAAACAACTAAAGCAAATATTGCAAGGAAGTCGGTAAATTGTAATGCAACAGGAAATGCATCTACAGCAAAGCCGCCCGACATGGGAATGAGTCCAAAATACTTTTGAAGGAGTACTAAAATAAGCCCTAATACCAAGCCTGATAGGGCTCCAAATAGTGAAATCAACATTCCCTCGAAGAGGAAAATGCGTTTGATTAGTCGCTCTTCGGCTCCCAAATGACTAAGGCTCTGAATGTCTTTTCGTTTTTCGATGATAAGAACCGTTGTGGAACCAACCACATTGAAAATGGCAATTAGAAGAATAAAGCCTAAAATCAAAAAGCTACTCCACTTTTCCGATTTCATAATCTTATACATTACTTCATTTTGCTGCATTCTGTTTTTAATGACAAAGTCATCGCCCAAAAGGTTTTTTATTTGGTTTTGCGTTTCATCCAGCTTAGCTGATGGCGATAATCCTAACTCAATGGAAGTAGCTTCATATTGCTTTCCCATCAATTTGCGTGCAAAGTCAATGGGCACAATCACAATCTTATCATCTATTTCCTGCTGTACGCTAAAAACACCCACAGGAGCAATTTTCTCAATATTAAATGAATTCATGGGGTTAAGCATTGCATCGCTTTCGGCATTGGGAAAATAAACACTGATTGCACTACCGTAGTCGTTGAGGCGCACTTGCAAACGACCTGCTACGCCACTACCAAGAACCGCAAAATTCATTCTTCCTTTTTTCAATAAAAAGTTACCATCCAAAAGCATGGTGTCCACACCCGTCATTTGCGCATATTCAGGGCTTACGCCTTTTATTTGCGCAACGTATTGCCTTGCTGCAGAACCTTTAGGATAGGCGTCATATTTTAGTAAGGCCATATCTTCCAATACTTCAGAATAATAGGCTACCCCTTTAATTTTGCGTATTTTATTGGCTGGAAAATTTCGAGTATCGATGTATTTGCCACTTTTGGGCGTAATTTTAAACTCTGGGGTGAAGGAATTGTAAAGCGATCCAACAAGGTCTTCCAAACCATTGAACACCGACATAATGCTTATTAGAGCCATGGTGCCAACAGCTACCACCAATACCGAAATACCTGTGATAATATTTATGGCATTATGCGACTTTCGTGCAAACAGATAACGACGGGCTATAAAAAATGGTAGATTCACTGCGTTGCTTTTGATTGTTTGCCAAAAGTACCAAATAAAGAAATAAGATTAGAATAAGCTTTCTATTAAAAAGTCGCTTATAATTTATGGGTAACAACGTTTAAGCCTGTACCTGTTTTATGCTTTGTGTTTACATCTATATAATTTAACACCAACGAAATAGGGAAGGTGATTAGATAGTAAAAAGGAATAATGATAAAGAATATCTTTGATGCGTTTAGCATAAGAATAGGGTACTTCATAGAAAGCTTCCATGATAATTTACCAGGCGTTCCATAGGTATATGAAGCTTTGGTATTACTAAATCCCGCTTCAGCAAGTTTGTCTTGAATTTCTTGAATATTATAGCCATCGCGTACATGCTCATCAATAAATGAGTGTTCGCCATCTTCATGGTCGTGGTCATGGTCGTGTACATCAGAACCCCCTTGATCCGAAGGCGTTGAAATTAATAATGTTCCACCAGGTCGCATTGCTGCATAAAAGTTTTTAAACACCTGCACATCTTCCAATATATGCTCCATCACATCCACCGAAAGTATAAAATCGTATTTATCTTTTTCATTAAATTTTACCAAATCGGCTACCTCAAAATGAGCATTATAACGATTAATCTGATTGAAGAAATTATTACAATCAGCAATTTGCTCGTCTTTTACATCCACGCCTTTTACATTCCATTTGGCATCCATTTTCGACATGAAATAGGAGTACTGACCAAAGCCCGAACCTGCATCAAGAATATTAGCATCTTTACCACGATGTGTTTTTGCCCATTCACGAAAAGCCTTTTTTACATGCCATGTACGTAATAATAATAAATCGAGTAGGGTATAGAAAAGTTTACGAAGCATGGGTGTTTTATTAAACACCTTGCCTAAGCTTCGTTTTATTGGATCGTATTTCATTGTATTAATATTTTATTCAGTGCAATCAGCTTGCTGTTAGACAGTTGAAACTATATGCCTAAGATTGTCAATTTCGCTTTATAATATGAATCTGTAATTCAATTTACCAAACGCTTAATAATGCTATAAAGTGTATAAAGGGATTAATTATTTAGGAGTTCATCAATACGCTCAATATAATCGAGAGAGTCGTCCATTTCGAATATAAGTTCAGGAATGATACGCACTTGGTTTTTAATCTTTTTTCCCAACATCATACGAATGGTTTTAGTACTCTTTCGAATCGTGGTAAGAACCTCGTCCTTATTAGGTGCTGCGAAAATGCTTAGATATACCCGTGCCAATGAAAAGTCGCGTGTGATACTAACTTTGGTAACGGTAATCATTGCTCGGCTGCCAATACTCTCAGGAATTTCTTTGCGAAATAATTCTCCCAAGTCTTTCATTATGAGCTTTGATAATTTTTGTTGTCTTGTTGATTCCATGCCGCAAAAATATTAAAAATAACGGCTGCAATGATGCTAATTATTTGTGCAGGGAAAGACCTTTTAAGGATAAAACCAAACGGTGTTTTTAAGAGCTTTAAATAAAACGATAATTCAGTCTATTTACGACCAAAATCAGCAGGAATTTCTCCCCATTCGGCAGTTTCCCATTTTAAGATTGGGTTATTCCACGAATTGGATTTAATCCAAATCAATGCGCGATCCACCAATTTAAAGAGTTCCTCCGTTTTTGCATTACGGGCTAGATTTGTCTTTATAGCCTTGCGGTTTACCCAGCTGATGGCTGTTTTTGAGTCTGAATATATGGGCATATCACTTCCTATCTGTTTGAGGTAGGCAAGTCCATGAACCAAGGCAAGAAATTCACCAATATTCACCGTTCCCAATGGAAAAGGCCCTTGATGAAAGATTCTTTTTCTAGTTCCCACATCTACGCCTTGATATTCTAATGGGCCAGGGTTGCCACTACAAGCAGCGTCAACAGCCAATGCCTTACGGATAATTTTTTCGGAATTTGGATTGGTAATTTTACCTAAAGTTCCTGGCTCAACATAATAATCACCCATATATTTATCAGGCGCATCTTTGAATGCCTTTTCGGCGATGGCTCGATTTGTGAAAGATTTGAATACAGGTTTTGTGAAACCGTTTACTTGTTTTAGGCATTCGTTCCAAGAGGAATAGACACCTGGAACTCGACCATTCCAAACCACATAGTATTTTTGTTTTTTCTTGGCCATTTCTTAAAACTGATATTGAAGCGTTCCTGTTACAACTTCATTATACTGCCCTGCATCCCAATATCCATAGTAGTAATTTCCTGGTGGTCGGGGGCGAATGGGAACGATGGAATAGGAGTAACGAAATACAAATAGTAAATGCTCGTTTATTTCAACGCCAATACCGGCAAAAATGGAAAAATCGAAATCTTTAAAGTAAGGTACAGACAAATCAGGTTCAACCCATCCATTTATGTCACGTTCACGAGAGCTAATTAAATAAGCTGCTTCAAGTCCCAAATCAATATCCAAAGTTTTTTTTATTTTGAAACGATATAATAGGGGTACGGCCACATAGTTTAATCGCATTAAATAGGAATCGTAAATCCCTTCATCGGGCTTAGCATTTTTTCGACTTCCCTTTTGTGTAAAGTTCATCTCCAATTGAATATTTCCCAATCGTCCTGCTTTATGATTTACAAATAGTCCTCCAAATAGACCGGCTTTGTGAAAACCAGCTAATTGATCACCCGTTACCTGACTGCCATTTAAGCCAAGCTGGAAACCGAAATTAAAATCAGATTGTCCCCATGAGCTTAATACACTGAAAAAAATAAGAGATATAAATAGAAATCGTTTCATCTGTTTGAATTTATTTATCTATCAAAAATACAGCAAATTCCTTTGCCTTAAATCGATAATTGAAAAATAGTGTCATTTTTTGGAAGGGGTAATTGTGAAAAATAGTTTTGCTTATCTATTATTTCTCTTTCATTTTTACATCAGCAATGGTTCTTTCGCCAAAGGCAGCCTTAAACCGAACGGTTACATCGTCCACGATATCACCAAAAATACAATCTTCGAATGGGCAGGATTCAAAATGACCAAAGCAGTAATTATTAAGTATTTTGCCTTCAAATACCTCGAAAATTTCCAATAGCGTTATGTCTTTTGCTTCTACACTAAGGGTAAAACCTCCTCGTGGACCTCTTACAGAACGGAGATAGCCTTGTTTAACAAGTGTTTGTAAAACTTTTGATAGGTGATTTTTGGAAAAAGAAGTTCTTTTAGCAATTTCATTTGCATTTAATTGTTTGTCTTCATAACCTATTAAAGCCAAGCTGTGGATGGCTATTGATGTAGCTTCCGATATGTTTATTAATTTACTCATAAATGAAAATATATAGAGTGCAAACTTACTAAATAAGTACTCTAATACCAAATAAAGAATAGTAAATTTTTCTAATATTTATTAGTACAATAATAATTCAAATAAAATGAGTTACTATTCAGTATGATGAAACGTAGTAATGATAAAAGTTTAAGACTCCTTTTTTATAATCTTTGAGTCACTTTGTGCTTCTTTGCGTAACTCTGTGTAATAATTACTTGCAATTAAAATGAGGCTATAACACAAAGGGGCACAAACCTGTCTCCCGAAAGGTAGAGAAGGCGCAAAGATTCACAAAGAAAATATTGATATTTAGCGATTTAATACTGATGTGAAACTATGCTTATGAAGAGTAAAATTTCTTAAAGAAACTGATTAGATACTAAAATGAGCTCTAAATTTAAAAGCACGAAAATTTAGTTTTATATAGAGATTTATTTTCTGAGTGCACCTCAGAGCCTTTCAGCCTTTGTTGCTAGAGTAATATGGCTACAAAGGCACCAAGACATTAAGAAACACAAAGCCTAGCTACTATATAAGCACCAAAACTTAGATTGATTGGAAAAGCTGTTTATCTAGATTCTCGTAAAATGGATTATTATATTTAATAACTTAGCTGCATATATAAAATATATAGGGGGAATAAGCGGTAGTTTCCGTTGCTTGTCCCGAGAAACCGGGAATAAACGACAGTAAACGCCAATAAATGGAAACTTCGGGATATACTAATGTTAGCGTTTATGCAGAAAAAACGAGATATGAAAAATACAATTAAACTAATAATTATTTTGAATTTAGGAATACTGTGGACATCATCTTTATTAGCACAACCAAATTGGACTGCAATTAAAAATAACGCTACATTTATTGTTCCGGATACTACCTATGGAACTCCTTATATTCAACCATTAAATATTGGAGGGTGGGAAGATGGTTTGTATATTTCAAGAGATGGCCTGACACTTTACAGTTTTTTTTTACCTTTTGACGCTTTTTCATTGTATTCGGATTGGGTATTAAATCCAATTTGTTTCAATTCTCAACCCTATTACAGACCTCCGCTATTAAATAATGATACGGTTTCAAACCCTTGGGGCTGTCCTAATTTCTTTCAAGGAGATATAATTATTGCAACAAGGAATAATGTAAATTCTTCTTTTAACCCTTGGCAATCTTCTAATCTAATCCGTTCAATAAGTAATGAAGGAGCACCTTGTGCAGTTGCAAAAAACACAGATACATTAGATGTATTTGTATTTACCCAAGGTAGAAATGATACGGGAGATTTGGAAATTATGTTTATGAGAAATGTTCCAAATAATCCATCGCTAAACACAGCAGTTCCTATATTAAGTACACCAAGTGCGGAAGACAACCCACATATTGAAAGACTTAACGATACAACTCTATTAATCATTTTTGACAGAGACCGTTATATGTATTACTCAAAAAGTTTCGACAATGGTATAACTTGGCAATCGGCAACTTTAATAACCCAGGTGCTTAACGACCAAAGTCCTTATGATGTTCAACCTCATTTATGGAATGATGGTTCTGATTGGTGGGTATATTTTTGTGCCGACAATGAAAATGCCAGAAGATGTATTTATAAATCAAAACAACAAATTGCAGGTAATTGGGATAGTTGGGGTGAAAAGGAATTAGTGATTGAACCATCAATAATAACAGGTAATTATGGAAGTAATATAGGAGTTGGTGAACCTTCATTAACTCAATGGGGTGATATTTCATTTGTTGTTGTTTATGGAGATTTAACATCAAACGACACAACAGATGTTTTTGATTGCGACCCTTGGTTTTTACCAAAAATTGGTTCACCTTTAAGCATTGCTAAAAACAAAACAGAATATTACTCTATCTATCCTAATCCTGTAACTGATATATTGAAGATTAAAAGGCTAAAAAAAGGTGTGAAAAAAATTAACATTTATAACATTAATGGCCAACTGATGAAAACTATTGAAGTTTTCAATGAAACAACAATTGATGTTTCTAATTTTCCAAAAGGAGTATATTTTATTCAATCACCTCTTGATAATAATAAAAGTATCAAGTTTATAAAACAAAAGAAATGAAAAAGCACAAAACGCTAACAATGTATATAAGGCATTGGTCGTGTGATAGTTAAATTGATATATTATGAATATAAACAAACGGCATAGTAAATTGAAAGTTAGGTGTTTCAAAACGCCCAACGCCTCATATACCTCACCGTTACAAGCAACCTAAAAAAACAAACTACATATTCGGAATATTATTATAAATTTGCGGAAAATCTGCAAATAAAATAATAAATATATGTTTAATCCGACTTTTATTGCTTATTTTGCGGAAAATTTACAAATACAAAAAAAATATGATTTTAGAATTTAGTGTTAAAAATTTCCGTTCAATAAAGGAACTACAAACAATAAGTTTTTCACTGCCCCACCAAGAATGGCTGATGGTCGTCACTTTACTGACTACAGACCAACTTTCGATTTAAACAACAAAATTCAGGAAGATAACAATATTGATACAAGT
>QNXT01000176.1 GCA_003973505.1 Bacteroidota bacterium | reverse complement strand
AATAGCCCGCTATAACTTCGTGATATTTAGCAGCAAATCTGGCCTGCTATTGACTTTCTGTGAGTGAAATCTTACGTCGAACTCAGGTTATTATAAAAAGAAAAGGAGTCGTGAAACTTTATCATTATTAGATTTCATCATACTGAATAGTAACTACAAGGCTAAAATAATTTAATAATCATACAAACTTTTGGAATCCTTCTTCTTCCTTAAAAAAAATATTATATTAGGAAGTGCTGTCAACCTAATTTTACCAAAGGAAATACGCTGCCTAATACATACTAGATCTTCTGTGGAATCTGAAAAATCGTAATACTTTGCGGAGCAAGCTCCACACATCCTCCTTTTTTAAGCATTACCCTTTCTTCTTCAGGCTTTTCACTTCTTATGGGAATCAATGTCTTTGGATTGATTTTGTATTGCTTTTCCGAGAAGGTTACCTTATTTGCTTGCTGTTTCTTTGCCATAAACTCTGCGTCTAAACAGATAGATACCCTTTCCGTTGGAGAGCCATTTATCAACATTATGGCATAGCCACCTTTGCCTTGAGTGATATAAGCCCACACATAATCAGGCGCATTCAAATCCGTTGCAATAAGATGGTTTTGCATATAATTACTCCACATATAGCTTGCCCAATATTGACTTCGTGGAGTCATGGTCGAATCCAAAGGATTAAACATTCCGTGTCCTCCTGTGGGGGTGGTAGAGAATAAATCCCACTGAATGGCTATATCAACACCTGCTTTGGCCATTTCTCCAATCATTACAGCCGACCATAATGCATTACGAATATCAACGGTGGTGATGTCTTCTTTCACCTTTATATTCCACTCGGTAAGTGCAATTTCAATGGAATTGCTTTGTGCAGGTCGGTATTTTGAAATCCAATCTTTAATACGACGAACGGCTTGGTTTACCTTTGCCGCTTCATTGGCCATTTTTACAAAATCTGTATCATTATCATGCGATGGATACGCATGGAATGATATAAAATCAATGGGACAGGAGGTGTCCGCAATTAATTCTTCAATAAAAACCAACTCCATACTTGAAGCCACGCTTCCACCCACTTTAATGCTTGGGTCGGCAGCTTTCATGGCTTTGGTGAAGATTTTATATCGGCGAATATATTCCGCAGCTGTCATGGCCGAGCCATCAGGAAGAAAGTGTCCTACTTCCCAATCACCATCCAATTCATTCCCTAATTCCCAATATTTAACATCGAAAGGCTGGCGCGCATAATTAGCTCGTTGTTTGGTCCATTTCACCCATTCGGCAGCCATTTTAGGAGTTCCTGTCCCCATGTTTACCGTTACCATGGTTTCACAACCATAGGATTGAATGTATTTATGCAGGAAAAGAACATCGGTAAATCCATGATAATCGGACAACTCATGCTCATTGTTTTTAATACGAAAACCCGGAGCATAACCCTTATAATCCACATCCCATAAACCATTATGGTAACGTGAAGTGTCGAAGCCCACAGCAATAGGATTTCCCCCAGCTTTTATGGTACTGTCCCAAGTTTGCTTATCAATATAGCTTTCCTTTTCCAATCGCACTCGGTTGCCATTCCAATATAATTCGTTGGACCAAGAGCCGCCAGGCATACGAATGATACCTGGTTTGAGGTCGTGCAATCGCTTTTGTACTTCAAAATTCATCAACCATGATTCCTCATAATATACTCCTATATTAGTTCCCATAATTGGAAGTTGGGAATCGCTAATCTGCTGATCTTTCGCAGTAGCATCCTTTATATAATAATTCGTTTTTTGGCCAATGGCCATAAAAGGAAATAATAATACCGCTATGGCTAATAATAGTTTTTGTTTATGATTCCTCATTTTAAGCATAATTTATCCTAAAATTATTTCAATTTTATGTGTTTTACCATCGCCAAATATGGGCGCAATAAAACCTTCCATTTCTTTGCCATCCACTTTCATCAATGCCACTCCTTTGGAAACGTGATTTGGGTTTTTTACCTCAATATCATAGGTAGCTCCGCGGAATTTACGTTTGGCTGTAAAACCATCCCAATCTTTTGGGATGCAAGGGTTTATTTCCAGTCCTTTATGTCGAGGCAAAACACCCATAATATGTTTGGTGGCGGCTTGGTATGTCCACGATGAAGTTCCTGACAACCAACTATTACGAGCCAAGCCAAACTGAGGGTGCTCATCACCTAAAATGTTTTGTGGATAGCAATATGGCTCACATTCAAAACGATCGATAATATCATTTTTTGAAGCGGGGTTAATCTGATTATAATATTGGAAAGCGCGATCTCCATTTCCCATCAAAGTTTCGGCAATCATTACCCAAGGATTGGAATGAAGAAAGATTCCGCCATTTTCTTTTGCCCCTGGAGGATAGGTTGTTACACCTCCTTTTGTTGGGTCGAAACCATTGTACCCAGGATAGCTCAGCTTAATACCAAACTCCGTATTCAATTTCTCTTCAACAGAATCTAAGGCACGTAAAGCCCGTTCTTCAGTAGCAAAACCGGATAGTATCGACCACGACTGAGCATTGGTATAAATTTGTCCTTCGGTGTTTATTTTGGAGCCAATGGGTGTTCCATCTTCCTCAAAATAACGAACAAACCAATCGCCATCCCAGCAGTGTTTATTGACCACTTCTTTCATATGTTCATGGTCCGACTCATATTGTTCAGCCTGCCAATTTTCACCCAAATGATTCATCAATAAAACCATTTCGTTCAAAGCACGACCGTATAAATTAGCTACAAAAATACTTTCAGCATCTCCTTGAAGATTTACCGTATCATTCCAATCGGCAAAGCCTAAAAGAGGTAGCCCATGTTTTCCTACATTGGTTTTAGTAAAATTCAATGCACGGTGAAGATGGTCCATTACCGAAGCTTTTTCTCTTTTTTCCAACTCTAAATTTGCGTCATAATAACTAATCTCTTCATGAAGGAAGTCATAGTCACCTGTTTCTTTTAGGTATTCGCTTACAGCTAAAATAATCCATAGATGATCGTCGCCATAATAACTACCTTCTCCTTCTTCTCTTGAATCGCCTTCATTGGCCTCCATAGTAGAAGGGAAAAACTGATGCATCGCTGAGCCATCGGCTTTTTGTACTGACAGTAATTTTTTTATCAGTGCTTTACCTTCCTTAGGTGCACTTGCCAAAACCCCCATCACATCTTGTGAGCTATCGCGAAATCCCAAACCTCGAGCTCCCAAGCCCAATTGGTAAAGCGATAAATAACGCGACCAGTTCAAAGTGGTATGACATTGTCGGGGATTATGAATATTTACCATGGTGTTGAAAGCAGCATCAGGAGTGTTGAATTGCGCTTTAGACAGGTATTCATCCCAAAATTCGGATAGCTCCTGCAAGGCTGCATCAACCGCTTTTTCCGATTTATATTTCTGAACGGCTTCTTTTATTTTCGTAGGTTCTTCTTGTCCTAATTGTGTGATAATACGCTTTGTTTCACCAGGAGCTATGCTTCCTAATTTATGCAATAATGCAGCAATATTATCTCCACGACGAGCTTCATAATTAGACAAGCTTTCGTTTTGTAATTCTAAAGGATTGCGCCAACTACCATATTCATTATCTCCTAAAAATAATTTACGGTCGGTTTGGAATGAATCCACTGGATAGTTTGAGGTAAAGAAGTTATTTTCATATTCCTTTTTCATAAAAGCATACTGACGAAGAATGACCGTATTATCATCGCAACGATCAGCATCAACCGTCATGGTTTGAGGAACCCAGTCAGCATTAGTGTATTGCTTTAAGGCATCAAAATGAGTAAATTCAACTACGGGAATTACATCCAATTCGATGGGTTTATCACCAATGTTTTTTATTTGAATATCTCGAATTACCACATTGCCACCAAGAGGTACAAATATGGTTACTTCGGTACGAATATTATAGAATTCGGATATGATTTTTTGATAAGACAATCCCACTCGGGATTCGAATAAATCGTATTTATCAAGCGTGGGAACAAAGAAAGGAGAAAAAACTTTATAGCCATCCTTTTCTTTAATACGTATAAAAAGTGTTTCGCCCTTAAATTCAGAACTAGGCTGTTGAGGCATATATTTTACGATACGATTCAATGCAGGATCGCCCTTGGTAATAAGAGAACCTCCTGTATGATCAACAAATCCACCAAAATCTAAAGTCCCCACATAATTGGTCCATTTTACCGGAGTTTTGGGGTTGGTAATAATATACTCTCTCTTCTCGTCGTCAAAAAATCCGTACTTCATCACAATAAAATTATCAATTAAAAATTAAACTTTTCCTCTTCGCTCTTCTAGTTGCTGTCGTATTTCCTTTGCTTTTTTTGCAGTAATAGGGAATGATTGAAGCAAAATAAAAGCAATGGTCAGCGCAACCAAAGGTATTACTAAAAATCCAATTCGCATATTGGTATATACATAATCGGGTTGAATATTTCCAATGTTGGCATCAAAGCCTGTTATTTCCAAAAGTGGTCCTGAGATTAAAAAACCAATTACAAAACTTAGTTTAAGAACCCAAGAATAAATTGAGGCAAAACTACCTTCACGGCGTTCCCCGTTTTTCAGCTCATCATAATCCACAATATCTACTTGCATGGATGGTAGCATCAGCCATAGGCCGGCATAACCTGCTCCGATAAATACCGTGTTTAGAAGCATTAGGAATGGTTTGCCAGGCATTGCTGAGATAGTATAGCCAAAAAATCCGTAGGGAGTTTCTAATGGTACCCACATTTCGCCGGGAACAAATGTCCACCAGGTAGTTGCGTAGGATATGATTGCCAGTCCAATGGAAATCATCAATACTTTTTTCTTACCAATTTTCTCGGATAGTTTTCGGAAGATTGGAATAAACATCAAACTAAATACCGTATAAACGATCGTGCCGTAACCCGCAAATTTGGCTCCTTCGTTCCAATCGCCTCCCAGCACATAATAAGTCCCAACATAACGACCATAACCATCAAAAATAGCTTGTCCCATTAAGAAAAATACAGTTAACAGACTTAGAATAATAAATGGTTTATTGCTAAAGGTTTCCTTTAATCCCGAGATAAAAAGAATCTTCTTTTGGTTTTGCACCACATCACTTTCATAATAACGCTCTTTTAAGAAAATGGCGGGTAAGATTCCCAATACAATGATAAGCCCACCAATAATCATGGATATATATCGCATTCCATTAATGGGACTGGCTACTTCAACACCATCTTTCACTATCCAGAAAACGGGTAACATCGACAACCACCAAATCCATCCATTCACAAAGCCTGCAACGGTTTGAAAATAGCTACGCACTTCAGCCACACGAGTTCGTTCATAATAATTGGGAGTCATTTCCATCAACAAACTTTGGTAAGGAATACCCCAAATGGTGAAAAAAGTATAGAAAAGAATTCCGAAACCGATTACCCAAAACATAATTTGCAATTGTGAAAAATCAGTGGGAAACCACCAAATAAGTGGGTAAAGCAAACCGGCAATTATCGCTCCCACAAATATAAAAGGACGGCGGCGTCCCCATTTTGTACGGGTATTATCCGAAATCCATCCCATGATTGGATCTAAAATGCCATCCCATAAACGCAATGACATAAGAATAATGGCTACATAAGTTGGAGGCATTTTCAGCTCCATATTGAATACCTGATAAGCAATACTTACCAATACCCAAATTCCTAAGACGTCAACAGGACCCGCAGCAGCATAGGCTAACTTGCTTTTAAATGGTACTTTATCTTCCTTAGATACAAGATTTTTTGTTTCCTTATCTTTCGTCATAGGTATGTTTTTAATTATTAGTATTCTTGGCTTCTAGTCGGCGTCGCTCTGATAATTCACGTTCAATCCGCTTCATAAATGAATCGTCTAATTTATAAAAAATCATTAATACAGCACCCAATAAACTACCAATGGCAGGAATTACACTCATCATCAAACGAATACCTGTTAAGGCACTTTCACCTTGCACCACATTGGCTTGAAATCCATAGGCGGCCAATAGCCAACCTGCCAAAGCACCTCCAATGGTCCAACCAAATTTTTGAGCCATCGTTGATGCTGACATTACTAAGCCGGTAGCTCGTCGCCCCGTATTATACTCCGAATAGTCAGCAGCATCGGTGTACATGGCAAAAACCAGTGGTGATGTTGGTCCAAAAGCAAAACTAATGAGTATTTGTAAAACAAACATCATCACAATATCGTCTGGTCCTAACAATCCAAAAACAACAGCAAATAGGGTAGTTAAGGCCATACTGTAAATGTATAGTCTCTTTTTACCAAATATTCTACTTAACTTTTCAGTGAGCATTATGGAGGCTATAGTAGCAATGGTTCCTGACATCATAAAAGCACTAGCCAAAGTATCGTTTCCCACATAATATTTGAAATAATACATGATTGCTCCATTTCGGATGGAAACATGCGAAAGCGTAAATATTCCCAATGCAAATAGTATCCACCATGGTTTATTGGCCACCAAATCTTTCAAATCATTCTTAAGGGAAGTTTTCTGTTCTTTGGGTGGTTGTACTCGTTCTTTGGTAGTAGCAAAGGTGATAAAGAACATAAGTACAGCAAGTACAGCCATTACGGTCATAGCCCTGGAAAAACCCTTTCTTTCGTTGATTAATCGGAAGCTTGAAACCTGTGTGTCGAAGTTGATATCTGGAAAATACTTTTGCAAATTAATTTGAGCATGGCTGAATCCCTCTTTCAAATAAATCGCTTTATTTGTTGTATCCACAGCATTAAACTCATCAGGGCGAAGCACGAAAACCGAAACTTTCTTTTGCTGTCCTTCATCATTTAGGGAATCCGGTTTTAGTGTAATTTCAAAAGTAACGGCTCCACGTCCTTTTTCATTCAATAAAGCTTTATTTCCTTGAAGTTTAGCTTCCACAACAGTCGTATCATCCGCACCGAAACCATTCACCATGGGCAACATGGTTCCTTGAACAATAAATGCCCCGATAAAAGCAAAAACAAAGCGGTACTGAGAAAAGCTTGTTCGTTGTATAGCACTCTTAGAAACCACACCCATCAATGCCGAATAGGGTATATTGATGGCGGTATAGATCATCATCATCAAGGTGTATGTGATGTATGCATAGATGATTTTACCTGATGTGGAGAAGTCGGGTGTAGTAAAAGTAAGCACGCCAATTATTCCAAAAGGAATAGCTAGCCAAAGAAGATAGGGACGAAATTTACCCCATTTGGATTTCGTACGGTCTCCAATAATACCCATGATAGGGTCGTTTATCGAATCCCAAATTCGAGTAACTAAGAACATGGTTCCCGCTACTCCCGCCGATATTCCATATACATCAGTATAGAAATACAACAGAAAAAGCATAAAGGTTTGAAAAAATAGGTTTGAGGCAGTATCGCCTAAACCAAAACCTATTTTTTCCTTTATGGAAATCCGCTCTTCTTTTTCTTCTTTCATATCCTACATTTACTTAACCCAAAACAACTTTTACTTCATGGGTGCTTCCTTTTTCAAATATGGGTATTATATTACCTTCCAAAGCTTTTCCATCCAAAATGATTTCTTTTATTCCTTTGGAAACGTGATTTGGATTTAATATCTCAATTTGATAATTAACCCCTCTAAAATCACGTTGAATTTTGTATCCATCCCATGCTTTTGGAATACAAGGGTCGATGATTAAGCCGTTGTAATCTGGGCGAATTCCCAAGATATACTGCGTAATTGTATAGTAATTCCATGCTGCGGTTCCGGTTAACCATGAGTTTTTAGCTTCGCCAGGTTTAGCAGCATCCTTACCTGCAATCATTTGCGAATATACGTAGGGTTCAGTTCTATGTAATTCACTAATATCTTCGAGGTAGGAAGGACAAATCTTTTGGTAATATTCAAATGCTTCATCACCTCTACCGATGGTGGTTTCACCAATCATTATCCAAGGATTATTATGGCAAAAAATACCGCCATTTTCTTTATATCCTGGAGGGTAGGTTGATATTTCTCCCAGCTCAATATAGTATTTACTGTAAGTTGGATTGTTTAGTACAATACCATATTCTGTGTCCAAATGCTCTTTTACCGAATCTAATGCTTTATGCACCATGCCTTCTTCTTTTCCAACTCCAGCCATACTACACCAACCGTTGGATTCGATAAATATCTTTCCTTCTTCGTTTTCACGACTTCCAATTTTATTACCATAAAAATCGTAAGCACGCAAGAACCAATCGCCATCCCAACCATGTTTCTTAACGGCTTTTTCCATATTTGAAACATGCATCATAGCTCTTTCAGACTCATCAGGTAAATTGATTGCATTGCAAAGGTTAGCGTATTCGGTTCCATATACAATGAATAAACCCGCAATCATTAAGGATTCGGCTTTGGAGCCAAGGGTGTTATTTTCTGTTGTTTGGAATGATTCATTAGGGTCTTTTGAAAAACAGTTTAAGTTTAGGCAGTCATTCCAATCGGCACGTCCGATTAATGGGAGTTTATGTGGTCCTAAATTATAAAGTACGTGATTAAAAGACAAACGAAGATGGTCGATTAAAGGCTTAGCTATGCTTTCATCATTGTCGAATGGCACCATCTCATAAAGAATGCTATAATCACCTGTTTCCTTAATATAAGCAGATGTGCCGAGTATTAACCATAGAGGGTCGTCATTAAAGCCGCTACCTATGGCATCGTTTCCTCGCTTGGTTAAAGGTTGATATTGGTGATAGCAACTTCCATCATGGAATTGGGTGGCAGCAATATCAAGAATACGCTGGCGAGCGCGTTCAGGTGCTTGATGCACAAAGCCAATCAAATCTTGATTGGAATCGCGGAATCCCATTCCACGACCAATGCCTGACTCGAAATACGATGCACTTCGCGACATATTGAAGGTAATCATACATTGATACTGA
>QNXT01000317.1 GCA_003973505.1 Bacteroidota bacterium | reverse complement strand
GTAAAAATAACACGCTACCGTAAGCAAACTATAAAAGGAAAAGAGCAATACCAATTGGTTTTCAACCTTACTCCTTTCTATGCCGAAAGTGGTGGACAGGTTGGCGACACAGGTTATATAACCGATGGCAAAGAAAAAATCAGCATTCTTGATACGAAGAAAGAGAATAGCTTAATTGTTCATTTCTGCAAGCAGTTACCAAAGAACCTTGACGCAGAATTTACAGCAGTAGTTGATAAAGAAAGGCGACAAGCCATAACCAACAACCACACCGCTACACACCTAATGCATAAAGCTTTGCGCGAAGTATTAGGCATGCATGTTGAGCAAAAAGGCTCTTTGGTTATGCCCACACATTTGCGTTTCGACTTTTCGCATTTCCAAAAACTAAGCGAAGAAGAAATCCTATTGGTGGAACAAAAGGTAAATAAAGAAATACGAAAGAATAACCCCTTAAATCTTCATACAGATATCACCATGAAAGAAGCCGAAGAATTAGGAGCTATGGCATTATTTGGTGAAAAATATGGTGATGTGGTTCGGGTAGTTCAGTTTGGTGATTCCATTGAGCTATGTGGTGGTACGCATGTAAGTGCTACGGGAAATATTGGCTTATTTACCATTACTCAAGAAACTTCTGTAGCTTCAGGTGTGCGACGTATTGAGGCCATAACCGCTGAGGAGGCAGAAAAGCATTTATGGGAGCAAAAGAAAACCCTAAAGAAAATAAAGGAAACGCTTAAAAACCCTAAAGACGTAGTCAAAGCTGTTCAATCGCTGATAGAAACCAATAAGGATTTGACAAAGAAATTGGATATCTTGGGCGACTTAATGGTGATTTCAACCAAGGAGACTACCATTAGCAAGATGGAAAATATTAATGGAGTTAATTTCATCGCCGATAGAATTGATTTCGACATTAATAATGTTCGCAAATTATCTCAAGTCATTGCACAATCAGTGGACGATGTTTTCTTGGTTTTTGTAACAGTAACTGATGGCAAACCTCTTATTGCAGTAACTGTTTCGAAGAACTTAGTAGAATCGAGAGGAATGAATGCAGGAAACATTGTTCGGGAATTGGCAAAAGAGATTAAAGGAGGTGGCGGTGGCCAAGCCAACTTTGCAACTGCCGGCGGAAAAGATGCTAGTGGTATTGATAATGTTTTGGCGAAAGCAAAAGACTTTATTAAATAATAATTCGGTTAATACCATGTATAATAAGCTATTGATTGTCATTTTCGGTTTTATAATATTGTTCACAGCATGTGTTGATTCTACTAAAGATTTGAATATTGATGTGAGCGATACGCCTTTACCAAAGGTTAAGATAAAACGCTATGAACAAGCGATGTTTCGCATACCTGCCGATTCGTTTATTGCAATAGCACCAAGCAAACAAAAGGAGTTTCCTGTGTTTTTACAAGGCGATATTAACGACACAGCGGCTCTGATTGAGCTTAAATCTTTTTTCTGCGACCCTTATATGAAGGAGCTCTATCGCTTAACCATGGAGCAATTTCCCAGTTTAGATGGTTTAGAAGAAGATTTATCCAAAGCGATGCAACATTATTATCATTATTTTCCTGCAGCTACTTATTTAAATTATTACAGCTATATTTCGGGGCTTGATGTAAAATATCCCGTAAAATTTATTGGCAATAATATTATTATTGGCTTGGATAATTATCTACCAAACAGCAGAATATACATAAAAAGTGGATTCCCAAAATACCAGTCGAAGTGGTATATTCCGGAACGTATTATTCCCGACTGTATGACAGAAATTGCCAGTGGTTTGATGCCCAAACAAGAAAAAGGGGAAAGTTTGCTCGACCAGATGATATATCAAGGCAAGCTCTTATATTTTGCCAAAGCCATGCAACCCAATATAGCCGATAGTTTACTTTTGAAGTATAGTGCTAAACAATATGCATGGTGCAAACATTATGAAGATAAAGTTTGGGCTGTAATGGTTGACAATCAGTTTCTGTTTAAGAAAGAGCAAAATCTGATTCGTAAATTTATGGAAGATGGACCTTTCACTGCCGTATTCTCAAAAGAATCGCCATCCCGCACGGGTTGGTTTATTGGATTTCGTATCGTAAGTGCCTATATGGCGCGAAATGATGTAAGTATGGCTGAGTTATTAATGGAAAAAGATAGTCAGAAAATACTTAAAAAATCGAAATATAAGCCTAGTAATTAGGCATTTATTCACTATTGTTTTTGAAAAATCATATTCGATTCTTCAATTACATCAAGAATCTCGTCCACTCCCAATTTTTGCACAGCAGAGCTAACAATCATCGGAGGAAGCTCCTCCCATTGTTGTTTCAGATAGTTTTTATACACTTGCAAACTATCGCCCAAACGTTTTTTGGTAAGCTTATCCGATTTCGTAAACACAAGCGTAAAAGGCAACTGATTACTACCAAACCATTCAATCAATTCTTTATCCAATTTTTGTGGTTCAAGCCGAGAATCTATCAAAATAAAAGTCGTCATCAGGTTTGGACGCTGGTAGAGATAATCCATAATCATCTTTTCCCATTTTGCACGCATTGTTTTAGAGATTTTGGCAAAGCCATAACCAGGCAAATCGACCAAATACCACCAATCGTTAATTTCAAAATGATTTATCAGCTGAGTTTTCCCCGGAGTACCTGAGGTTTTAGCGAGTTTTTTATGATTCGTAATCGCATTAATCAATGAAGACTTACCCACATTAGAGCGACCAATAAAAGCATATTCCGGTTTATTAGGCTCGGGACATTTTCTAAAATCAGGGCTACTTTTTACAAACTTGGCTGAAGTGATTTTCATTTATCTAACTGAATACGTTCCCGATTAATATTGTGAATATGACGATCTTTTTTTGCAGGGTATATATCTTCAATTTTGATTAGAATACCTGTTTCCTCCACATCTCCAAAACGTTCATTCACAGATGTTCCAAACACTTTCATATTGGGACTTAAATTCATATACGAATTAACCAAAGGAGGAATATTTTCACCCAAAGAGCGTACTTTATGGTTCAATGTTTTATAATCCTTTATATAATCATCTCCCACAAAAATCTCTTTCAAATACGACTCTTCAAACTTATAGCTAATTGGAAATTTTGCCTCAATTAAGCCCTTAGTATCTTTGAAATAGATATTAAGAAAATACAAAATAAAATCACGAGCCTCCACATTAAAGGATGGATACATGGTAATTTTACCAAAGAAATAATCCACATACGAATAATCGACCGTTAAGCAGCCCAAACCATCCCATAGATTATCGAGAGAGTAAAGACCTTTTCGCAAATCGTAATTAGGTTGATAATTAGGTTGAACAAATGAGCGTCCCAATTCAATGGTATTTGGTAGATATTCCTTTACAAATCGCTCGCATAAACAAAATAAATGCGATGTTGGTGTATTGGGCTCACCATTTGCCGTTTTAAGGATTTCACGTCCTTCTTTAAAGCGATAGCCACCCACAATATCTTTTTGCACAGGATCCCAAACCACCAATTGTTTAAACGGATTTTCTTCTGTATCATACTCGTCGATATCCACCTCTTTTCCCGTTCCACCTCCTGCAGCACGAAACGTTATTTCACGCAAACGACCAATCTCTTGAAGCACATTGGGAGCATTGTGATAATCAACCACGAAAATCTCCTTATTACCATTATTCGTACGACGAATAAAGGTGTCGTCATTCAACTCCTGCATCAATAATTTCCGATCAATTTCCGGGATTATGTCCTTCATTATGGTAAATGGTTAATAATAATTTGCTTTTTTTGTCAATGACAAAGTTAATACAAAAATGAGTTCAAGTGCTAATAATTTGGTTGGCCTATTTCTTATTAAGCGATTCCCCAATTTTATACACCTTATCTTTCACCCAAGCAGCCCAAGCTTTCGTACCTTTTGAGTCATCAAATGTTTGATAAGGAATCAATTCGCCAAAATGAATCTCGATGGTTTTTCCATATTGTTTAGGCACTTCTCCAGGAAGCATAATCATCTCTAGGTTCATTTTTATGCCTAATTTTTTTCGTAACCAACCCAGATTATAAAACAACTTTGTATTGGAAGCCTTTATATACACAGGGATAACGTCACGCTTATGTTTTATAGCTCTTTTTATGAAGGTATGCTTCCATTCTAAATCTTTAATCCCTCCTTTTTGTTTTCGTGAAACCAAGCCTGCAGGAAAAAATAATAATAGATTATCCGATTCAAAAGCTTTATTTAATATCTCAATATTCTCCACATTACGACCATGCTTATCGATGGGCACCAAAATAGGTGCAAGCCCTGGCAAATTTAAGAGTATATCATTCACAGGAGCTTTAATATCCGGGCGTTTTTTACCTAAAACATGCATCATGGCAATGCCATCAAAACCGCCCAGAGGATGATTTGCTACCACCATTTGATTTCCCGATTCGGGAAGGTTTTCAATGCCTGTCACCACCACATTGATCTTAAACACCTCAATGGCCTTATTCACCCAATCTAAGCCGTAATCATCTCTCCATTCGTAGATATACTTATTCCATTGGTCAAGATATACAATGCGCTCCATAATGCGTATCACAAAATTTGGCAAACGCTTATACAACTTAGGATTCTTATCTTTAATAATCTTGTGAAGATCAATAAATTTTTTCCCTATTTCCACTTTTGACATTCGACCACTCCTTTCCATTAAATTCAATCAATTACAATGGCAAATTTAAGAAAATACCCTTTCATAAAAATACCAATATTTAGGGATAAGAACAAACAACCTAATCAGTATATATTTGCATAAACAAAATTACAAACTATGAAACAGTTTTCCTTACTTAGTCTTTTATTGATTATCAGTTTTACGAGCTTTGCTCAAATCGGAGGCCTATCAGGCTCCAAATTAGGATCCCTTACAGTAGATGTGGTGGACGATAAAAAAATTGAATTTGAACCCAGTTTTTTTCATGCACGATCATCAAAATATTGGGACAATAGTAGTGATTTACAAAACATTTACAGCACTTCTGATAGTCTGAAAGTAGTTACAGGTATGGGATTTCGTTTTTCCTATGGACTATGGGATAAGCTTGAATTGGGAATGTCAATTTCAACGGATTTATCTGCTGCCGCATTGGGGTTACGATATGTAATACTACAAAAAGAGAAGTACGGCTTTGCTTTGATTTCGGGAATGAATTTTCCATTGGGAAACAGAACCATAGACCAAACAATACGAGCTACAGGAAATATTCCCCAAATGGGACTTGGACTGGTTGGAAGTTATAGCTTTAGCGAAAATCTCTCGATAGATTTTACAGGCCAATACGCTCATTTCCTAGAAGAAACTAACGATAAGGATCGTGGGGGTGTTCATCTAAATTCCGACTTAGGCTATTATGTTTTTAATCACCAACTACAACTTATTGGGGGCTTGGGCTACCACTATATAAAAAATAATGTTGGAAGTCATCAAGTGTTAACCGTTTACCCTGGTATAACTGTCGAAACAAGCAGGAATTTTATTATCGTAATTTCTGTTCCTTTCGATGTGTATGGGCAGCAGGAAAATAAAAACCTGGGGTTCAATTTTGCCTTGACACTTACTTTTGATTAAGCAAATATCGATTATCAGCATGTGTAATAAGCTTAACAGCACCTTTGAGTATATCCACTTTTAGTTTTTCAAATTCTCCTATCACTTCGCCATCTAATTGCAGAAGTCGGGGTTTATCAAAAATAATTTCAGCTTGCTTTGCACTGATTACCATACTGTTTTGACTCTCGATAAAACTCTCATTAAATGCAGACAAACCGGCTTTAAGCAGCACTTTCAAATCCATATTTTTGAGAATCACAATTTCAAATAAGCCGTCCATTGGGTTACCTGTATTATTCAAAGGAACACCTGTACCGTATTTTCGCGAATTACAAATACCCACCATCACTCCGCGTCCTTTAATAAGTTCTCCATTCGCCAAAACACTCACATCAAAAGGTTCAATTTTTTGAATTTCTTCTAGAAAATATTTCGCATAGGTAAGCATTCCCCGTCTATCATCAGCATCATAAGCTTTCACGATATTGGCATTTAAGCCCACATCGCCAATATGTATGGAGTAGTATTGATCATTCACCAAAACCATATCAAGATTTCCAACAATATTGGAAATAATCATTTCGTAAAATGCCTTTATGGGATTGGGATTCACATAAAGCTCTTTGGCCATTCCATTGGCAGAGCCCAAGGGAACAATTCCCATCGGAATAGATAAATCCAACAGCACCTTTGCCACAAAAAGCACCGTTCCATCCCCTCCCACAGAAGCCACTTTATTGGGAGCAAAGTCCAAAATCAAAGCCCTAAGCAAGGCCTCATCATCTTTTCCTGTGGTTTTATATATTTTATATTCAATCCCATATTTATGACATATTTGCTCAGCCTCACGCAAAAAAGGTTCCTTATCTATATCTCCTGAAATGGGATTTACTACGATCAATATCTTCATAACTAATTATTTAATAATTGCTCTATATCTTTTATAACTTCATTCTCGGTTTCATTACGAAAATAATGAGATGCAACCGTCGATGATTCTAATTGTTCCCACTTTTGCTGTTGAGAATGACTTATCTTACTTCTAGTTTGGCGAATATAAACTTTCAAAATACGATTGGGAAATGCTGCTATAATTCGAAGATACACATCAATATCTTTTTGACTGTCGTCACCAATCAGTATGTATTTCTTATCCTCATTATTATCCATAATCAAGCGGATGTTATTAAACTTATAATCAACCCCTTTCTTTGAATTGAGCAATTGACTCAATTTTAGATAAGGCGTTAGGAATAAGCTCCCTTTAGGCAACGAATTGTGAACGATATAGGAAGTTAATAGTCCGAATAAATTGCTTTCACTTTTGGAAATATAAAAAACAGAAGCCCCTTTTTTCTCGAATGCATTAAGCAGACTACTACTGGGCGATATGCTTTTTCGATTATGTGGAGCCTTCAATGCAAGGGTTCCAATACGTTTTATAAAATTAGCCGAATGAGAAACAATTATTGTATCATCAATATCGGATATAACGTCTATCTTACTTTCGCTATGCTGAAAAATAATGGGATAGGTTTGCAAGATGCGAAGTGGAAAATCCGATTCGGGAATTCGTATTTGAGGTATTTCATTTATCAATGAATCGATAAATATGGAGAAACTTCCGTGACGATCTGTTGTAGTTGTAATGCTATGCCCATCCATCCTTATCAATATCGTTTTATTGGCATAAACCCGTATAAAGTACGATTTGAACACATTAATCAGATTTCGGGCATTTCCTATTTTTTTATCGTAGGCAAAAGGCGCTTCTAATAAAAGTACTCCTTTAACGAGTGTCTTTTTACTAAACTGTGTTACCGACAGTTGCCACACTATTGGAAATTTGTTTTTCATTGCCAAGCTCAATATCTAATCTTTATGATTCAACGAAACTGATTTATTTTCTAATGGTTGGTAAAAGTAGTTTATTTGGCTTTATGTGAAATTGCATTGATAATAATTATGGATAGCAACTTGGGAAACTAGTATTTACAGATATGTTTTGTCATGGTTTTTGTACCAAAAACACATGCCAAAACGAACTTACTATATTGTATTTTATAAACAGGTCGCCCCGCTGGGGCTATAAATACTTTTCCCTACAGGAGTCAAAATTTGCATAACAAGCCTATCAAAGCAAGGATTGCAAAATTAATCAGTGATACTCACCTGCCGGTATGGGCAAGGTCAGAGTCAAAAAAATAATTTCTAAGTCTATCAAAAATACAGTCAAAGCTGATTGCTAAACTCGACAAAACGGGTTACTAAGCCTGTCGAAACAGGTTGCTGAGCTCGTCGAAGCAAAGGTCTCGTCATGGTTTTACTATTCCACAATTCTTGAATCTTTTATATCATCGTAAAACTTAGCATTCGTAACTTGTATAAAAGGAAGCAGCCATAAAAATCCAATTCCTAATGTTAAAATGCATAATAAAGCTAAACCAAAGAAGCCCAATTGCATCAAAAAGTATTTCATTTTATAACCATTCATCATTTCCTTACTTAATTTTAAGGCATCTTGAACTCTAATATCAGGGTTATCAGCCAAAATAAAGAACGACATCGAATAAGACATTGCTGCAATAATTCCGGGAATAATTAACAGTAAACTCCACAGAAGTATATATAATAGCATTAGCAAATAGGTACCTACCGCCTTGGTAAACATTTTAAAGCCTTCAAATAAATCCTCAAACCGAGCATCTTGTTCTCTCGATAATTTAAGAAAAAATATAGTCACGCCTAAAAGCAAAGGACCTTCGATAACAAGCGTTAATACTGATACAAAACCATTTTTATTTTGCATCGATGAAAGAGCTCCAATAATTAGCATATAAACGAATGTCACTAATATCGCCTCTCCCCAATTACCGCTTAATATATTTTTTGCTGAATTTCTTAGTTCCGAATTTTCTTTCATTTCTCTTTTTTTGATAAAACACCATTTTAATTCACCAAATGTACAACAATTCTCAAAATCTAAACCAAAAAAGTTTCTTCTGAAACACGAATAAAAACAAATGCTTACCGAAAATCAATAATTCCCTACCTTTGCCCAGCATGTTAGGATTTATCACTAAAATACGGAATCAACTATTTGATAAAGGTTATTTCAAATCATCGGAATTTGATTTACCTATAATCAATGTGGGCAATTTGGCCGTAGGCGGAAGTGGGAAAACGCCACATGTGGAATACCTTATTCGATTGTTGCAAAATGAATTTAAAGTAGCCACTTTGAGTCGTGGCTATGGTCGAAATACACGAGGTTTTCGGGAGGTAAACGTGAATGACAAAGCCTCAGAAAGTGGTGACGAACCTCTACAAATCAAAAAGCATTTCCCTGATATCAACGTATTTGCGG
>QNXT01000228.1 GCA_003973505.1 Bacteroidota bacterium | reverse complement strand
TTTTTCTTAAAACTTGGATTATAGTTTATGGAGTTGGGCTTGGGAATAATTGAAAATTCTTTAGACTCTTGCGTTTTAGTATTTTCTAATGGCGAACAAGATGTAATAAAGCTAATTATAATACTGAAAAATAGTAGTCTTTTCATTTGAAGGAAGTGTTAAATTTAAAATATTCGATTCGAATTTTGTATTTTACAAAAGTAAGTTTTTTGAGATTAAAACCAATTTAATATCAAAGTCACGCAAAGGCTAAAATGAAATATACTAAACCCTTATCGTTACAATGTTTTATCATATTGAATAGTAACAGCCAAGTATAATATCAGAAGGTCGCGATACAAATTCTAAGCTTTTTCCAAAGCTAAATTCACAATTATTGTATATTTGTTTAACTCTAAAACCTCAATATGATAAAACTTATATTTTTTATCCTTTTATTTTCGGTGGCTTCTTTATCCGTATTTGGTCAAGATACTACAGATACTTACAATCAAATACGGTTTATTAAGTTTAATCAAGCCAATGATTTGTTTACTATATTTTTTCAATCGGATAAATATTATTCTGATGGTGTAAATGTGGAATTGGCACACCCTGTTTTCAATAATAAAATTGCCGATAAAATATTATTTGGTTTCAAAAACACACCCTATAAGGATTTTAGCCTAAGTTTTAATCAGGATATGTACACTCCCACCAATACAAAATTGACTATGGTTGATTCCACCGATCGACCTTATGCCGGGCAGTTATTTCTAACTTATTCTAAGTATTCGAATAAGTTTATCGAAGGAAAAAAGCTAACTAGTTATATATTTTTAGGAGTGCAGGGTCCTGCTGCTATGGCTGGAAAATCTCAAAATTTTGTACATCATAAAATTGGTAATGACTCCATTTATGGCTGGGATAATCAATTGGGAAATGGTTTAATTCTCGATTATCAGATTCAATACATGGGTTTATTTCCTTTATCGAGTCATCTTACGGAGTTACATTATTTTGGTAATATCCGAATGGGAACATTAAACAATGAAGCCGAACTGGGTTTTCGTTTTAAGTTTGGTCGTTTTACCGATTCGTATATGAACTTTTATGGAATTTCCAATTCACGAAATAATTATCATTTTACAGAAAATGATGTGGCTCGAATGTCAAAAAATCGGCGAAAAATGATTCCTAAACGACTTCGAAATAAAAGCCTAGAAGTACAAACCAAGTATTTGAATAATAAACTAAATCGACAATTTCAATTCTATTTTTTTACAGAGGGAATGACCGCCTATTGGCTTACCGATGGCTCAGTAGTTGGTAGCCAAATTCAGTTTCAAAAAAATATTTACGAGTATAACTTTGATGATTATCAGCATATATTATTATTAGGACGCTATGGTTTTGTTTTTCAGTATAAACACTTTTATATGGAATATACTCGCTATCTCGAAAACGATGCTTTTGTAAGAGGTGGTGTTTTTGGATACGGCCGAATAATTATCAGTGTTGTATTTTAGTATATAAACATGGCTTAAAAAACTGTACTTTTGAATATTCGATAAACACAGCAAATCAATATTTATGCATAAGATAAAGCTTTTATTTTTTCTTCTGACCTCCTTATTTTTATTCAATTATTCATTGCAAGCTCAGAGAAGTATCGACTGGGAAATGACCAAGAATTTGGATATCTATACAAGTCTTTTACAGCAACTCAACCAACATTATGTGGAAGATATTCAAGCAGGTAAAATGACGAAAACGGCCATTAATGCCATGTTGAAAGATTTGGATCCTTACACAGTATATTATCCTGAAGCCGATATTGAAGATGTGCGTTTTTTACAAACAGGGAAATACGGGGGTATTGGCTCCTATGTGCATATAAAAAATGATACACTTATTGTGGGTATGCCTTCTGTGGGTTTTCCTTTTTATAAAGCGGGATTAAGGGCTGGAGATATCATATTGAAAATAGATGATAAGGATGCTACGCATAAAACAATGGATGAAATATCGGATATGCTTCGTGGGCCTGCGGGTACAGAATTGACCATAAACTATCTCGATCCAAAGAATAGAAAACCACATAGTGTAAAATTGAGAAGAGAAGAAATAAAAGTGAAGAATGTACCATTTTACACAAAAATAAATGATAGTGTAGCTTATGTAAAACTCTCAGGTTTTACTGAAACAGCTGCTCAAGAAGTGATGAATGCAATTCAAACGATGAATAGCAATCATCAATTGAAATCATTGGTTTTTGATCTGCGCTTTAATGGCGGAGGACTTTTAGGTCAAGCAGTAGCCATTATGGATATGTTTGTTCCTGCCAACGAAATGATAGTAAGTGTTCGTGGTAAAACAACAAGCGAAAATGCCAATTATCGAACACATCAGCCAGCACTATTTCCTGAAATGAAAGTGGTTGTTTTGGTTAATAATCGTTCCGCTTCGGCCTCCGAAATTGTGGCTGGTTCATTTCAAGATTTGGATCGTGCGGTAATCATGGGACAAAAGTCTTTTGGTAAGGGTTTGGTACAAAAGGTTTATAAATTAAGCTATAAATCTCAAGTAAAAATCACTGTGGCAAAGTATTATATTCCCAGTGGACGTTGCATTCAAGCCCTAGATTATCAACATAAAGATGCTGAGGGTCATGCTGCTACTACTGCCGATTCGTTGCAAGCCGTTTTTAAAACCAAAAATGGTCGTTTGGTAAAAGATGCCGGTGGTATTTTACCCGATGTGAAGTTGAAGAAAAATATAATGTCTGATTATACGGCAAATTTAGCAGCAAAATATATGATATTTGATTTTGCCACATATTATGTTAATAACTACGATTCTATTGTGAATCTTGAACAATTTGAAATTTCGGACGCTTTATATGATGATTTTGTAAACTTTGTGCAACAGCATGAATTTACGTATAAAACCGCTACCGAAAAGATTATTGCCAAATTGGAAAAGCAGGCAAAGGAGGAAGGTTTTGACGAAGAGTTTAAGACGCACATTGAATTAATGAAGAAGGAGTTACATGACCTAAAGTCTAAGGAGGTGTTTAAGTATAAAGAAGAAATTAGTCGATTATTACGTATCGAGATTGCTTCACGGTATTTTTTCCTCGAGGGAAAAGTTTCAGCTTCTCTTCGTGACGATAGCGAGGTGAAGGCAGCTGTTGAATTGCTAAATGATAGTAAACGTTATTATGATTTATTAAGTGGTGGTAATCAATAATATCTGTGTAATTTTCATTTTATGTTCTAGGCATCCCGTAGGAATAGCCTGTTTATAATAATGTGAAACTATAACATCTAAGCTCCGTAGGAGCGATCTGAAATGATTTATAAACACTTTTAAGCCTTCCGCAAAAACACTAAAATGGTTAATACAGGTCGCTCCTCTGGAGCTATGAAAAAATTGATAATTAAAATCTAGAAACAGCTAGCTCCTACGGAGCTGATACTGTTTTTACAAGCCTGTGTATTAGGCTCATATTATATCAGTGTTTTTTTTAACTTATGTTCTAGGCATCCCGTAGGGATAGCCTGTTTATTATAATGTAAAATCGAGGTATCCAAGCTCCGTAGGAGCGGCCTGATATGATTTAACCCAAGCATAAAAATGCATAAATACGCTCCAATCAATTATAAAATCACATTGATTGATGTGGAACAAATACCTTTCCTTTTCCTGATTTTGATAAACTAAAAAAATCCTAAAATTTCTTTCCTAAATATCGTATCTTTGCTTTCCTATGCCAATCATTTATAAACAAGAAATCGGAGATCATGCAATACTGGGAGTTTGGAAAATCTCCGAAAGTGTTGATGAATTGCTTTCGATGATTCAGTTTTCAGAAGGAGAAAGAGAAACTTTTGAAAAGTTTAAACTGAAATCACGACAAGCCCACTGGCTAAGTTATCGATTGGCTATTCGAGAGCTTTTGGGTGAGAATGGACCCTGTGAATTTTATTATGATGAACATGGAAAATTGCATTTTGCAAACCTTGATTATTCATTATCTGTAACGCACTCAGGTGTTTATTCGGGTGTAATCATTAGTAAGCATCATTACGTAGGTATCGACATCGAAAAGTTGAACGATCGCATCAACCGATTGGCAAGCAAATTCTTAAATGCTACAGAATTAGAGCGTCTGCCAACAGAGAATCAGGAAAAGTTTTTGACGATTGTATGGAGTTCCAAAGAAGCATTATACAAACTCTACGGAAAGAGTGAAGTACAATTGGAAAATATTACCATCGAGCCATTTACCATTGCTAAAGAGGGTATTATAAAAGGAAGGCTTGAAATAGGGGATTTCAGTAAAGAGTATAATGTGGAGTATTATTTTTCGGATGATGGTGCATATATTTTAGCTTATGCCATTGATGAAACAATACAAATAAAGAAAAAATCGCAATAAATATGAATGCCTACGCTAAGTTGAAACAAAGCCAGCAGCAAAAGAAATTTGCACTCCTTATCGATCCTGATAATTGTGAAAATCAAAATATTGTTGGTTTAATAGAACAAGCAAATTTGGCCAATGTAGATTTTATCTTTGTGGGAGGAAGTCTTATCACGCAAGAACATTTGGGAGAATGTCTTTCAAGTATTCGTGAACACACCCATATTCCGGTAATTCTTTTTCCGGGCAATGGAAGTCATATTCATTCCAATGCCGATGCACTCTTATTTTTATCCTTAATTAGTGGTCGAAATGCCGATTTGTTGATTGGCAATCATGTTCATTCAGCTCCCATTATTCGTCAAATGAATTTAGAGACCATCCCAACAGGTTATATTTTAGTAGAAAGTGGCCGATTGACTACAGCCCAATATATGAGTGCAAGCCTGCCTATTCCTCACGATAAACCGGATGTAGCTATGGCAACGGCCATTGCTGGCGAAATGCTTGGCCTAAAAGCTATATATATGGATGCTGGTAGCGGTGCCCAAATGCCCATTTCTGAAGAAATGATTCGTAAGGTTAAAGAAAATATATCTGTTCCACTGATTATTGGCGGAGGAATCCGTGAAACAGCAGCGGCTATTAAAGCAGCTAAGGCAGGAGCAGATATTATTGTTGTAGGAAATGCCATTGAAGAAAAACCAGAATTAATGAAAGATTTTGCAAACGCAATACACCAATTATAATAATCCAATTATTACATTATGAATATTTTAAGAAGTTTTTTCCTATTTACGTTTATAGGATTATTGGGAATGAATATTTATGCCCAAAAACAAGAATTGAAACTATCAGACCCTTACACAAATCCGGCAGTTTACCCCGTTTATATGTCGCAGTTACAATGGATTCCTTCGAGCGACGATTATAGTGTTGTGGAAGACGGAAAGCTGAAAAAGGTAAGTGTAAAAGGTAAAGAAACAACCCTTATTGAGATAGCTACTTTAAGTAGTGATTTTGAAAAAGCTGGTTTAAAACCCGTAAAACGCTTTCCTTCATTAAGCTGGGAAGATGCGTCAAATATGACATTTGTGAAGGCAGATACCCTTTACGAATACAATATTACAAATCATGAGATTAAGAAAATATCTTATTATCCAAGCTCTTCAGATGTTATAAAGTATGAGAAAAACACAAAACAGGTGGCCTATACTCGTGAGAATAATTTATATATTTATTCAAAGGGTAAAGAAATAGCTGTTACCTCTGAGGAAGATAAAAATATTGTAAGTGGACAAACCGTTTCGCGTAGCGAATATGGAATTACACATGGCATTTTTTGGTCGCCAAAAGGGAATTTATTGGCTTATTATCAAAAAGATGAAAGCAATGTTTCAGATTATCCTTTGGTTAATATTGATACCCGGGTGGCTACCTTAAAAGATATAAAATATCCTATGGCAGGTATGGGTACAGAGATTGTAAAACTTCATGTTTATAATCCGAAAACGGCTAAGACGGTTGTGCTTGATACCGATGATAAGATGTATTTAACCAATATTACTTGGAGTCCGGATGAGAAATATATTTTTATTCAAGTATTGAATCGTGCTACCGACCATATGTGGTTGAATAAATACGATGCCACAAATGGAAAATTCCTTAAAACCCTTTTGGAAGAAACCAATGATAAGTGGGTTGAGCCACAAAATCCGCTATATTTTCTAAATGGTGTAAATAATAAGTTTGTTTACCTTAGTCAGAAAGATGGTTATATGCACGCTTACCTTTATGATACTGAGGGTAAATTAATAAAGCAATTGACAAAAGGTGAATGGATAATTACAGAGTATTTGGGTTTTAATGATAAGAATACAGAAATGTATTTTATGTCAACCAAGGAAAGCCCTATTCAGCGTCATCTGTATAAAGTAAATGTGAAATCAGGAAAGATTACAAAACTAACAGATATTCATGGTACACATCGAGTTGAACTTAACGACAATAAAAAATTCTTTACCGATGTGCTAAGCAATTATACGGATATTGCTCGTGAATATCGTTTGTATAATACCAAAGGGAAGATGCTGAAAGTATTGAAAGAGAATAAAAGCCCATTGAAAGATTTCAATATTGGTGAAACAAGCATTTCAACACTAAAAGCAGATGATGGAACCGATTTATACTATCGTTTAATAAAACCAGCCAATTTCGATTCAACAAAGAAATATCCTGTTTTGGTGTATGTTTATGGTGGTCCTCATGCTCAGATGGTAAATGATACCTGGATGGGTGGTAGTGGTTTCTTTTTGCAAACTATGGCTGCTAAAGGCTATGTGGTTTTTACACTTGATAACAGAGGTTCAGGAAATCGGGGTTTCAAGTTTGAAAGCATTATTCATCGTCAGTTGGGTGTAACCGAAATGAAAGACCAGATGGTAGGAGTGGATTATTTAAAGAGCTTGCCTTATGTGGATACAACACGCATTGGTGTTGATGGATGGAGTTTTGGTGGATTTATGACCACTTCTTTGATGACCGATCATGCCGAGACTTTCAAAGTAGGCGTAGCCGGAGGTCCGGTTATCGATTGGAAATATTATGAAGTAATGTATGGCGAACGCTATATGGATACACCTGAGGAGAACCCAGAAGGCTATAAAAATGCCAGTTTGTTAAATAAAGTTGACGAGCTTCAAGGACATCTTATGTTGATTCATGGAACGATGGATCCCACTGTGGTTTGGCAACATAGCCTGCTCTTTATTAAAGAATGTGTGAAGCAACAAAAGCCCATAGATTATTTTGTGTATCCCGACCATGAGCATAATGTACGCGGAATGGATCGTTTGCATTTGGAGACAAAGATTGCTCGTTATTTTGATGACTTTTTATAGAAATAACTGAAGTATTTAGATGGGCGTATGAGAAAAATAAAGATATTTATAAGTAGTGTTCAACAAGAATTTGCTCAAGAGCGAACAGAGCTATATGAATATATCTTATCTGACCCATTATTAGGAAGGTTTTTTGATGTTTTTGTTTTTGAGCTTATTCCTGCCATTGATAAGAGTCCCAGTGCTGTTTACTTGGATGAAGTTGCTGCTTGTGATATTTATTTAGCCTTAGTTGGTAGTCAATACGGTTATGAAGATGCTGAAGGTGTTTCGCCTACCGAACGAGAATTTGACATGGCTAGTGAGTTGTTTAAAACACGTTTAGTTTTTATTCGTAAAAATTCTCCGATAAGCCAACACCCCAAACAACTAACTTTTATAAAGAAAGTTCAGGAAGTACTTGTTCGCAAAAGTTTTAATACAATTCTAGACTTAAAAACAAATGTCTATTCCGCTTTAGTTAACTATCTGCTTGATAAAGGAATTATACGCACCTCTCCATTTGATGCAAGTTTTGATAATGGAGTGACGATAAATGATTTGGATGAAGATAATGTGAAAGAATTTGTACGTTTAGCAAGGTTAAAACGAGGTTTTCCATTGTCAGAAGCAGCTCATTTAGAAGATGTTTTGATACACTTAAATCTTCTTAGAAATGATAAAATCACTAATGCGGCAGTTTTATTATTTGGAAAGAATCCCCAACGTTTTTTTATTTCCTCGGAAGTACGATGCGTGTCATTTTCAGGTGTTGATGTTGAAAAACCAATTCCTTCGTATAAAGTTTTTAAGGGAAATGTTTTTGAGTTGGTAAATCAAAGCGTAGAATTTGTGTTGTCAAAGTTGGATTATTCTATTGGAACGAGAGCGGAGAGTAATTCAATAGATGGTGAATATGAAATACCGAGAGAAGTTATTGCTGAAGCAATAGTTAATGCTATTGCCCATCGTGATTATACAAGTAACGCAAGTACGCAAGTAATGGTTTTCCGAGATCGTATCGAAATAATAAATCCTGGAAATTTACCTTTGGGGTGGACTGTGAAAAAATTAAAAGAAATTCATACATCGGTTCCTGCGAATCCTTTATTAGCTGAGCCAATGTATCTTTCAGGCTATATTGAACGTTTGGGAACAGGCACGAGCGATATATTCCGTATTGCGAAAAAGCATGGACTTCGAGAGCCTGTTTTTACCCAAGACGATATGTTTAAGGTTGTCTTATTTCGCCCAATTGCAGATCAGATAAGTGGGCAAGTTAGTGGGCAAGTTAGTGGGCAAGTTAGTGGGCAAGTTCCTCTTGAGATAAAAAAACTGATAGCTGTTTTAGAAGGAGAGATGAAACGTAAAGAAATTCAGGATAAACTGCAATTGAAACATCGAGATTACTTTACTGAGAATTATATTTATCCTTCTATAAACGAAGGATATATTGAGATGATTTATCCCAAAACACCGAAACACCCTGGTCAAAAATATAGATTAACTCAAAAGGGAAAACTCCTAAAAGAATCACTTTAGAATCATATGTCAAAAGCCCCACGAAATAAAACCCTTACGTTGACTGCTGCTGAAAAGCAGCCGTTAAAGAGAGAATTATTGCATATCAATAAAAAGGTGGAACTTTCGGATATTCTCAATAAAACCATACAACAGGATATGTTCAAAGCATTGGATTATTTACCCGATGCTTTTGTGGATTTGCTTTTTGTAGATCCCCCCTATAATCTGAGTAAGAAATTCAATAAAACGAGTTTTAAGGAAATGGAATCGGAGGCTTATGAGCTATGGCTCGACCAGTGGCTGAGTAAGATTCCACGTTTGATGAAGCCCAATGCCAGTATTTACATCTGTGGCGATTGGAAATCTTCAGCAGCCATTTATAATGTGGCACGGAAGTATTTTCATATTCAAAACCGCATCACCTTTGAACGAGAGAAAGGTCGGGGAGCTAAAAGTAATTGGAAAAATGCTAGTGAAGATATTTGGTTTTGCACCATGTCCAAAGACTATTACTTTGATGTGGAGGCGGTGAAGATGAAACGGAAAGTATTAGCACCTTATACCGATAATAAAGGAAAACCCAAGGATTGGTCGAGGAGTAAAAAAGGAAAGTATCGGCTTACTTTTCCATCGAATCTTTGGACTGATATCAGCATCCCTTTTTGGTCGATGCCTGAAAATACAGAACATCCTACCCAAAAACCTGAAAAACTTGTGGCTAAAATAATATTGGCCAGTTCGAAAGAGGGTGATTTGGTTTTCGATCCATTTTTGGGTTCGGGGACTACTTCGGTGGTAGCAAAAAAACTGAATCGGAAATTTGTGGGTATCGAATTGGATGAAGATTTTGCTTGTATAGCTGAAAAACGATTGCAAATTGCTGATGAAAACACACGCATTCAGGGTTATGTGGACGGTGTTTTCTGGGAACGAAATACAGAACCTTTTCAAAACAAATAAAATGCTTAAAAAAGTACCTCATACTTACGTTATCGTCTTTGCCATTTTGGTATTGGCAGCTGTTACTACCTGGTTTGTACCAGGAGGAGAGTATAACCGTCATACTGTAGTGGTAGAAGGAGCCACTCGTACGGTTATTACGCCCAATTCATTTCATTATGTTGAAAATAGTCCACAAACCTGGCAAATATTTTCAGCCTTTTTCGAGGGCTTTGTGGATAAAGCCGATATCATTGTGTTTATTTTGATGATTGGTGGAGCCTTTTGGATTATGAATAAAAGCCGCGCCATTGATATTGGTATTTATGCTTTCTTGGGATTTACCAAAAAAATTGAACATTGGAAAGCTCTGAAATTTCTCGGGGTTAATAATGTTATTCTGGTGCTTATTATGACACTCTTTAGTGTTTTCGGAGCAGTGTTCGGTATGAGCGAAGAAACCATAGCCTTTATTATTATCCTGGTGCCACTGGCCATTTCCATGGGTTACGACTCTATTACAGGTGTTTCCATCGTATTTGTTGCCGCAGGATTGGGTTTTGCAGGTGCCATTCTCAACCCTTTTACCATAGGTATTGCGCAGGGTTTATCCGACATTCCTTTATTTTCAGGAATTGAATATCGTATATTTAGTTGGTTTGTTATCAATATTATAGGCTTTAGTTTTATCTTATATTATGCCAATCGTATAAAAAAGAATCCTGAGAAATCTCCCGTTTATAAATTGGATGATTATTGGCGAAAACGAAATAATGAAGAAGATGTTGACGATATTAAATATTATACCCCAAAATCAGCATGGTTTGTATATTTCGTCACTTTGATGGCACTCGTGTTTTACTCCTTCGATTTCAGTGGCGGTTCTTGGACCATGACGATTACTGAAATGAAAATTGGAAATGCCTCATACCATTTGGCTGTAATTCCTGCATCAGCGATTTTATTTGCCATTTTGGGTTTTATTTCGCTTCGCAAATCGGTGCATTTTTTCATACTTAATTTGCTATTATTCACAATTATTTATCTGATTATCGGTGTAATGGGTTACGGTTGGTATGTGATGGAAATTGCCACATTATTTTTTGTAATGGGCCTATTGTCGGGTATTTCCATGAGTTATTCGGCTGATGACATTGTGAAATATTTTCTTGATGGAGTGAAAGATATTCTTTCGGCAGCAATGATTGTAGGATTGGCTGGTGGAATTATTATCATTTTACAAGAAGGAAAAGTGATTGATACCATTCTTCATAGTTTATCACAATCGATGGATGGAATGGGGAAAATAGGCTCCGTTGAGACCATGTATCTTATTCAAAACTTTATCAATATTATTATTCCATCGGGCTCGGCAAAAGCAGCACTCACCATGCCCATTATGGCACCTTTTTCTGATGTAATAGGTATTTCGCGACAAGCCACGGTAATGGCTTTTCAGTTTGGCGATGGTTTTACAAATATGCTTACCCCCACATCCGGTGTGTTGATTGGTGTTTTAGGTGTAGCTCGCATCCCATACGATATTTGGGCAAAATGGATTTTTAAGCTTATTTTAGGTTTAATCATTCTTGGAGGTGTACTTCTTATTCCCACCGTTATGATGGATTTAAATGGATTCTAATACAAATTTACAAAGCCTGTTGTGAAATATAGAAGCATAAAAATACTTAGTTTGCTGAGTCTTATTTCGGCTATCATTGCCATATATTTCCGATATACAGAGCAAATATATCTCTATGCTATTTTTAAACCCCTTACAACCGTTTTAATAATTACGATTGCTACAATTATTTACCGAAAACAACGTACTGCTTTTTCCGCATGGATAAGCATTGCATTGATTTTTTCACTAATCGGCGATGTGTTTTTAATCGGTGACCAGTATTTCCTTTATGGATTGGGCTCCTTCTTTTTGGCTCATATTACTTTCATTATGGCATTTACACGCATACATGGGTTTCTTCGTAATTGGGTTGTATTGGCTTTTTTAATGTTAATTGGAGGTAGCTATTTTTATGTTCTTTCCAGTAATTTGGGAAACCTTTTAATTCCTGTTTTCATATATATGAGCGTATTGTTAATTATGAATTGGCAAGTAATTAGTCTGGCTTTTATGGAAAAAACAAAGCTTTTATTCATAGTCGCTATTGCTTCTTTATTGTTCTCATTTTCCGATTCGGTGATTGCTTATACTAAGTTTATCAAAGCATTCCCATATTCAGAAACACTTATTTTAAGCACCTATTGGTTGGCTATATACTGCTTTGCGTTATCGGGTATGGCTATGGCTAAAATTCCTTCTGCTTTGGAAAATCGCCCTTCAAATAAAAACCTACACCAAGACT
>QNXT01000181.1 GCA_003973505.1 Bacteroidota bacterium | reverse complement strand
TAACCTGAGTTCGATGTAAGCTTTGCTCACAGTTTCAGAAAATTAGTTCATATACAACTCAAATTTACGATGGACTATCGAGATAATTCGAGTATATTTGGGGAAGTATATGGGCTAATTATCGAAATTTATATAAAAAAGTCAATAGCAAACCATCTTCGCACTAAATACCGCTCGAAATAGCCCGCTATTACTTCGTGATATTTAGCAGCAAATCTGGTCTGCTATTGACTTTCTGTGAGTGAAATCTTACGTCGAACTCAGGTTATTATAATGATAGGGGCTTCTTTTTAAATTATAAACTTCATTTTGAAAATAAGATTCCTTTTCCTATTCATTGTTTATCTACTAATCAGTAAAGTTTCTATTTCGCAAAAAATAGAACTCATTTCGAAATTTGAAACCAAATCGAACCTTTATTCTACTCCCATTGTAAGCCAAAATGACATTGTCGTTTTTGGAGGTCATGATAAACATATCTACTTTTTTGATGCGCAATCACGCTTAATAAACAGCTATAAAACCAAAGGTTGGATTCATGCTACTCCTTATGAACTTCGCAATGGTGAAATTATGATTGGTTCATACGATAAGTATATGTATGTTTTTTCGCCCACGGGCAAACTTAATTATCGTTTTAAGCCAGGAGGTCTTATTTTTTCTAAACCACTGCAAGTTTCAGATAGTATTATTGTGTTTGGGAGCAATAAATTGGGGCTTGCTTTTTACAACCTAAACGATAGCAACATATATCAATATGCCAAAACAAAACGAATAACGCATACGGATATGTCGATGGATAACAGGTCATATGTTTATCTTGGAGCTATGGATAAACGGGTATATGCCATCGACTCTAAAGCAAAGATTCGTCATACATTTAAAGCAAAAGGATGGATAATGCATTCTCGACCAACAATTATAAATAACAACACCATAGTGGTTGGTTCGTACGATGACAATATTTATTTTTTGGATAGCAATTTGACACTAAAAAATAAATTTAAAACCAATGGTAAAATTCACGGAAACCCCTTAATTCTTGATGATTCAACCATAGTAGTTGGTTCATTCGACCATAATGTTTACTTTATTTCTACCGAAGGAAAACTCAAAAATGTATTTCATACCGATGGAAAAGTAATATCCTCTCCTACCCTTCTTTTAGATGGAAATATTGTGGTTGGCTCCTATGATGGATTTGTATATGTAATTAGTCCGCAGGCAAAGCTCTTGGCAAAGTACAAAACCAATGGCAAAATATTCTCCACCGCTGCTGTACGCTCAGATGGAAGTTTTGTTATTGGCTCGAATGATAATTACATCTATTTTCTAAGGTATATAGCCAATTAAACAAAAAAAATGCCCTTGAAAACTCAAAGGCATTTGGTAGAAAAAATTATAGGAAATCTACTTAAACATCTCCTCTATTTGTTTTTTATAACGTTGATTGATAACCATACGTTTAATACTCATTTTTGCTGTTACGATGCCCGATTCCACATCCCAGGTATCAGCAACTAAAGCAATGGTTTTTACCTGCTCATGAGCACCTAATTTCTTATTCAATCGATTAATATCGTCGAGTATCAATTTTCGAACAGAATTCAGTTTAATTACATCTTGCGGATCGTTAACACCAGCACAATCAAGTTTTTCAGATTGGCAATGAGCCTTTAATGCATCAAAATTTGGTACAATAATCGCTCCAGCAAAGCGTTGACTTTCACCAACTACCACAATATTGTCAATAAATACAGATTCTTTCATGGTATCTTCCACATGTCCCGGAGACACATATTTTCCCATCGAAGTTTTGAATAAGTCTTTCTTACGACCTGTAATCTTTAAGAATTTACCATCGACCATCTCACCTAAATCGCCTGTATGAAACCAACCATCAACAATGACTTCTTTGGTAAGGGCTTCCTCTTTATAATAGCCTAGCATTAAGTTTGGACCTCGTGATAAAATCTCACCGTCTTCGGCAATCTTAACTTCAACATCCGTTAAAAGCGGTCCTACCGAGCCAATCATTAAACCTCCTTTATCCAAGGTATTCACAGAAATCACAGGTGATGTTTCGGTAAGGCCATAGCCTTCGCAAACAGGAATATTTGCTGCCCAGAAAATTCGACCTAAACGAGGTTGCAAAGCCGCTCCACCCGACACTAATACTTTCATATTGCCACCAAAAGCTTCTCTCCATTTCGAAAACACTAATTTATCGGCAATGGACAGTTGCAAATTATACCATGCTGAATTATTCCCCTTTACATCATATTTAAAACCCAAATCCACGGCCCAATTAAAAATGGACTTCTTGACACCTGTAAGCGCATCCCCTTTTGCCATAATTCGATCAAAAACACGCTCGAGCAAACGAGGAACCGTTGACATCATATCCACTTTAAGCTCTTGGATATTGTCGATAATCTTGGCCATATTCTCAGCATAATAAACCGATATACCATTGTATTGTTCCATATAGTTCAACATGCGTTCGTACACATGGCATAAAGGAAGAAAACTCAAAGCCTTCCCCTCCACTCCTAATTTTGGAACAGGAGCCGTTGCTACAGCATTTGAAATAAGATTTTTATGAGAAAGCATCACCCCTTTCATGGTTCCCGTAGTACCCGAAGTATAAATTATAGTAGCCATATCATCGGTTTTTACCGAGTCTTGAATTTCCTTTAATTTATCTGGTTGAGGATTATCCTTACCTAATTTTATCACTTCTTTATAACAGCTCAAGTCATCATGCTTGGTAAAAGTGTAAACTTTCTTTACACTTTTACTTATAGGAAGTACATCTTTCACCTTATGATACAACTCTTTACCTGCCATGAAAACCATTTTCACCTCGGCATGATTAAAGATATATTCATAATCGGAAGAGCTAATGGTTGGATAAATAGGCACATGAATAGCTCCTACTGCCATAATTGCCTGGTCAATAAAATTCCATTCCGGTGCATTTGGGGAAATACTGGCGATGCGATCGCCCTTTTCAACTCCCAGTTGAAGCAAACCATTTGCTAAATCATTTACTATTTCAACATACTCTTCAATACTATACTTCACCCATTTCCCATCCACTTTACCTGCTAAAGCATCTTGTTTTTGTGGATATTTTTTTAAATAATACGGAAGCAAATCAAATAATCTTTCGATAGTCATAATACGTTCTTAATGAATTTTGTGCTTGTCTGTGGCAAATATAAAGTAATTTATTTTCTTGAAATTTCAATTAGCCATAAAGACTTATTATCAACACTTTAAATGCATCTAACACATTTTAGCCAATGCTTGTAAACTATTTTTACATGCACTTAGCAAGCCTTTTTGAGCGTGGGGCAGAATAAATTCAAGTGATTCTTGCAGTTCACTTTTTAATTCAGGTTCAATTTTAACGACTTGAAGTAAAAATCGCATGCAAAACATGCGTACTGCCATAGGTTCGTTTTGCGACAGAAGCATATCGAAACAACGCCCTACCATGGGTTCATAATTATAGTCATGAAGCTCAAACATAAGCAATATTTTCATGGAAGATCGCTTTTGACCATCGTATTTAAAACCAGAGAAGGCCTGTACGATTGCATCCAAATAAGGTCGGGCATAGTCTTTATTTTCTGAAGCTAAATGTTCTAAAAACCATGTTGCACGCCACGAAAGGGGGTGCTCATTCAGTAAAATAAACTCCCATAAAACTGCCGCTAAATTCTCGGGTTCAGGAGTTTGTTGCACCAAGGCCACAGCACGTTTTTTAGAGAGATCATCTTCGATAAAAGCCCGTAATTCTGCTTTCCGAATCATCGTCCACAAATAAATTTATAATCACAATATTTGCAGGCCTTATCATCCTCACATTGCTTAAAATCTTCTTCCTTATTAAAGAGTTTTTCAATCATCGTATGTAGATTGTCTTCAAACTTTTCCAAATGAATATCTGATATCACAATATCATCTTTATTATCAATAGCCAAAGGAAAAAATCGGGAATGATACTTTAGTCCGGTAATTCCTGCTTGCAACTGATATTGACTTTCCATATCAGGAGCGTACATCCAAGCATACATCATCAACTGAAAAGCCTTCGGTTTTTTACCTAAAAGCATTTCTTCCCAAATGCTATTTTTATATTTAAAAAGACTAACATCTTTCTGCTCTACTTTTCCTGTTTTATAATCAATCACACGCACCGTATTCCCAACTCTATCAACACGGTCGGCACTTCCTCTAAAGTTTACTTCAATGGTTTGATTATCAATATCGACTTGTATCGAACGATTTAACTCCAATTCTAAATCGATAATTGTACATGGAGATCCTTGCTTAATAAATTTTAATTCACTTTCGATAAAATGTGCCACAAATCGCTCAGCCACTTTACGCCATAAGAGGTTTTGCCCATGCTCGATATCTCCTTTTTTAAACTCTATTCGAAAACGTTTTTCCAATTCATCAACATATTCTTTCTTTATCTCTTTCAGAAAGGTTTCGTTAATTACCAGTCCTTTTTTACGTAAATAAAAGTCTTCGAGAACTCCATGAATTACCGTACCTAATGTATTGGAAGCAAGTGTTTCTTCCACTTCATCTTCGGAATACATACCTAGTATTCGCTGAAAATAAAACCGAAGACTACATTCCAAATAATTATTTAATGAAGATGGCGAAAAGCCTTTTCCTGTGGCAATTTGTTTTAATCGGTTTAGGGCAAATTCATCTTTTGGGAAGCGAATATCCAAATCAAAATCCTCAGCTTGCAAGGGAATATGAAATAGCTTGTGGTTAATACGAATATTCGGATTATATTCCTTCAACTCCCATTCTATTTGCTGAACATATCGGCTCAATTCGCCCTGTCCCATGCTATCATTTTGGGTGTTATAAATAATATGGATATTATCGGCAGCTTTTATTAAGCGATAAAAATGAAATGCCGAAACCGCATCATTATCAACAGGCAGAGGCAAACCCAATTCACGCTTGATATCTGGCAATATAAAACTTTGATACACATGAGCCTTAGGCAACATACCTTCATTAGCCGACAGCAGGATTAAGTTCTTAAAATCCAAGGTACGAGTTTCCAACATTCCCATTATTTGCACGCCGGCCAAAGGCTCGCCCGTAAAAGGGATACCCTGTTCTGCAGCCAAAGAGATAAAAAGCTTTTTAAGTGTTGTAAACTGCTCAATAAACGGATGCTCATGCAATAAATCTCCCATTCGACGCATTAAATTCAGATAATGGAATAAAAATTCGCGGTCTAAATTCGCTTCCTGAGATTTGCCCAAAGAATCATAAATTTGCTGTAATATCTCTTGTATTAAATCTATTAGTTCCGTTGGCTCAGCGATTCTTTTAGAAAATAATTTCAAAAAGGGAAATGCCGGGTCGGTATCACGAATATCGAATTGCGTGGGAAATTTATTTTGTGAAATAAAACTGATATTATTCTCACGAATTATTTTCGATATTTTCTGCGGCGCATTGGTCGAACTAATTCTTTGCAGATGGGCATTTACCAAGGGATGCAAAAGCAGTGTTTCAAGATTTTTATAATAATATGCCGGTTTATTATCTACCACTCCATCAGCCGACATCTGCTGCAAATACAAATCAAAAATATTGATGAGTAATTCGTAAACCCGTGATAGCTTAGATGGGTACGACATGGTAATATTAAAGAGGTCGATATTTTCAGGCAAAGAATAAAGTAAGGGTACTATCAATGCCTCATTTGCTAAAACAACAGCAGTGTCTTCCTTCAATTCCGACTCTTCAGCCATTTCCTGAAGAATATTTCCAGCCATTTTGGCAATGGTTGCATCACCCGAAACTCCGTAAATATTAATACTTTTCTCGCCCTCTTTAAATGCATTCGTATTCCAAATCAGGTCATTATCCCCTTTTTTAGCCAGTTGTTTTCGAAGAAAATAACCCGCTTCTTGTTTACTGTCGTTATAATAGTAATCGTCAATATCCCAAATTACCTTTGCCTGATTATTCTTTTTATAATAATCAAAAATCACCTCCTCGGCAGGAGTAAGCGCATTGAAACCTGCAAAAATCAAAGGTTTGTTCTCCAGATTATAATTTGAAATGGAGGAAACAAATTTACGATAAGCCATTCCCTGATAGGCCAGATTTTTTAATTCCAAGCGTTTAACTAACTGATTATAATACTTTCCCAAAGAAGCATAAAAGCGTAGATAGTCACGTTCCATTTGGGTCATTTCCTCAGGATTCAATTTCCAAAGCGTTATCGCCTTAGCCTCACTCAAATAATGGAAAATGTAATCAGCATCTTTTAAGTATAAATCTAATTCGTTAAAATCTTTCAGCAAAAGCTGCCCCCATGCACTAAAGCGATCGAAAGACTGAGCTTTACCTCCTTCAATCTCACGATGCACAGCATATAATTCAAAGAGTAAATCAACCAATGGAATTAATTGATAACCTGAATGTTTGAATACAAAATCTTCGATGGAATAAAACTGTGGGCTCCAAATTGGAATATCTGTTTTATTTGATAAATACTTTCCTAAAAACAATGCAGCACGGCGATTGGGTACAATCACCGACAAATCGTTGAGATGACCTCGATGATTATCAAATATATAATCGGCTAGTTTTTCAAGAAATGCTTTCATCAGCTTTGTTTTAAATAAAGAGCAGCTTGAGCCAAGGTTTCCGGTTTCCCACAATCGAACCAGCTATCTGCATCATGCTCATATCCTGCAATGGTATTTTCTTTGGCAATTTGCAAATAAAAGGGCGTAAGCGAATGCTTTCGAATTTCACCCAATAAAGGCAGCATTTGAGGTGAAACAATATGGATGCCACTAAAGGCAAATTCTTTTAGTGATGACTTGCTTTGTTTCCCCACAAGAATTTCCTCGCCTGTATTTTTATTTCGCCAGCCCACCAAATGTTGATTTTCATTAAAAAGCAAATAGCGAGAGGTCTCTCTATTGCGAATTGCGAGTGTTGCAATAGCCTTATTATGCTGATGATGTTGAAGCATTTTTCGTAAATCAATATTACTTACCACATCCACATTATAAAGCAGAAAATCTTCATCTCCAAAGAAATAAGCTGCTTTGGCAAGCCCTCCTGCAGTATCTAATAATTCCGTTTCGTTCGACACCTCAATCTTCAACCCAAAGTTATCTTTCGACTTCAAGAAGTCAATTACTTTATCAGCAAAATGGTGCACATTCACAATGATTTCGTCGAACCCTTGAGCTGCAATAAAACGGATATTATGCTCCAAAAGCGTAACACCATTTACCTCTGCCATGGCTTTGGGGCGATCTTTTGTAATGGGATATAAGCGTGTTCCGAGACCCGCCGCAAAAATCATTGCTTTCATAATCAGTAGGGTATTTTATCGTTTCATTTCCTGTTCGCGGTGACGCAGTTCCACTTTAATATTATACTTATTGCGTAAATGTCTTGCCATATATTCTGCTGAATATACCGAGCGGTGTTGCCCACCGGTACAACCGAAATTTACGGTTAGGTGATCGAAATCACGCTCCAAATATTTTTCAACTGACTGTTCCACCATGGCTGTTGCATGCTTCAAAAACAGCTTAACATCCTCCTCTTTATCAAGAAACTCTATCACTTTCAAATCCATACCGGTAAGCTGCTTATACTCCTCATATCGTCCAGGATTATGCAAAGCCCGACAATCGAAAACAAAACCTCCACCATGTCCACTTTCATCAATAGGAATACCTCGTTTATAGGAAAAACTGTTAACAGACACCACTAGTTTTTTTCGATTTACGCCAATCTCTTTTAGCTTTTCGGAATGAACTAATTTTTTTAGTACAGGAATCAATGTTGGCAATTCGATGGGCAGGTCAAGTTTTTCAAGAACATTTTTCAGATTTTCCAAAGCATAGGGAATACTTGCTAAGAAATGGGCTTTCTTTTCATAAAAACCTCGGAAACCATAAGCTCCCATGGCTTGCATAATACGAATAAGCACATAACCCGAAAAATAAGCACGAAACTCATCGCGTTCAACCAAGACATAATGCTCCAACTCATCAATATAATATTCCAATAATGCATCACGCTCGACCTGAGGAATTGCAGCCTTGGCATCGTAAAGCAATGAAGCTAAATCATATTGCAAAGCTCCCTTTCGCCCTCCTTGATAATCGATAAAATACACCTCATCATCCTTTATCATAATATTCCGCGATTGAAAATCACGATAAAGAAAATAATTATGTTCTGTTTCTAAAAGATAATCCGTAAGCGTTAAAAAATCATTTTCCAAAGCCTGTTCATCAAAACCTATTTGCGCCAATTTCAAGAAGTAGTATTTAAAATAATTCAAATCCCACATCATGGACGTTTTATCGAAACTAGAGCGAGGATAACATAAGGAATAATTCAAATCTTCACCCGCAATCACCTGAAATCGTGGCAATTCTTTTAGCACCTTTTTATATACATTGCGGAGATTATCCGTAAATTCTGCTTCTTTCTTTTGCTCCGACAGATAAGCGAATAGCGTTGTATCACCTAAATCTTCAATAAGATAAATATCAAAAGTAAGATCTTCGGCATATATTTTTGGTACGCGCATTCCTTTTTTCAAAAAATGCTTTGTAAACTCAACAAAAGCTAAGTTTTCTTTAGCATCTTTATTATATACGCCAAGGGCTGTTTTGTTTTCGGAGGTCATACGGAAATACTGACGATCGGAACCAGATTGAGCAAGGGGCGTAATTTTAACCAAATCTTCGCCAGCCCAATTTGTAAACAGCTTAACAAGCTTTTCCTTAAACTTTATCATATACCTAATTCTTTAGTCGTTACTGTTGTCCCAATTCCATTAATTGCTCTATCTCGCCTATTTCAATAAAAGAAGCTCCGTTTTTATGTCCAAAGCTACCAGAGATAATTATCACCTGATCATGAATATTGGTATCGTCACGTTTTAACAGTGATTTCAATGCCTTAGCTATAAAGT
>QNXT01000075.1 GCA_003973505.1 Bacteroidota bacterium | reverse complement strand
CGGTATGTGACCTTGCATTGCGCTATTCTTTCGAAGAAACAACTGGAGCTATTGTTCATGATTCAGGTTGGACTTCGGCAACACAAAATGCAAAATTATTAAATGCCGATTTTGCAACCAATAGTGTCCCCGGAATTGTTGGCAATGCCATCGATTTATCAAGTACAACATCTGGTGTAGTTTTAAATGATGTTTTAGACCCCTTGGATAAAGATTTGTCTGTTTCAGTGTGGTTTAAACTTAATCAATTACCATCGGTATTTGCTTCTATTTTCGATTCCGGAGCAAGAGGAGGTCTTATTGCAGAGGGATTATGTATTGCGGTAGATGCAGACGGTATTCATTTTTATGCTGAACCCGAAGATTATGCCAATTCCGGTGCTGAATTATTTGATACAACTTATTTAATTACAAACAAATGGTATCATGCTGTTTTAGTTGTAGATCGCAATAGTAATACTTTAAGAGCCTATGTAGATGGTCAGGAAATTACCTATTCTCCAACGAACAATATAGACTTTGCTCCCAATCATATTATAAAAGGATATCCTGGTATTGTTGATACAAACAATGCTAATAAAACCAGAATAGCTACTGCTATAGGAATTCGGACTTCCACAAAAATAGTTAATCCGGGAAGCCCTGTTAATGGAGCAATAGATGAATTTAGAATTTACACCAAAGCATTAACATCATCAGAAGTCAGCTTCTTATTCAACAATCCTGGAGATTTACTACCAAATGATTGTGGCTCATTAAGTATAAGTAACCCTGAAAATTATAATACACCAAAAATAAAACTATATCCGAATCCAAGTTCAGGGATAGTTTATATTGCCAACAAATCTTCTGTAAAAATTGAAAGTATTCAAGTGTATTCTGTTTGTGGGAAATTACAAATGATTTCGTATTATAATGATAATGAATTGGATTTAAGTAATTTAACCCCTGGTATTTATTTTATTAAGATTAATACGGCCGATAATACTTTTGTTTTTAATAAGATTATAATTCAATAACTAATTACAAAGCCATAGCAAATTCGTTTGTGTTTTTTTGAAATATTCAATGGTCAATACCGAAATTACAATAAAGTCGTATATTGAATGCAAGGAAAACATACGGCATTTGATTGTTCAATCGGTATAATTTGTTGTAAGCCTACTTACCTTCAGTCTTCCGTCTTCCCACTTCGGACTTCCTTCTTCGGACTTCCCACTCCGGTCTTCCTTCTCCACAAAAACACAATAATCATCATAAAAAGCTTATCAGTTTTCGCAGTCTTTTTTCGTATCTTTGCCTCGCTATTTTAATTTAATCTAAATAAGAAACTATAATGGCAAAAGACGAAGATAAAATAATTGGAGACGTAACATCCAGTGATTATAAATATGGCTTTACCACTGATATTGAGATGGATTACATCCCAAAAGGATTGAGTGAAGATATCGTGAGATTGATCTCACAAAAGAAAAATGAGCCCGAGTTTTTACTCGAATTCCGACTAAAAGCTTATAAAAAATGGCTTACTATGGAACAGCCCGACTGGGGACATTTGAAGATTCCAGAGATTGATTTTTCAGAAATAATATTTTATGCAGCACCCAAGCCCAAAAAAGAACTCGAAAGTTTGGATGAGGTGGATCCCGAATTATTGGATACCTTTAATAAGCTTGGAATCTCGCTAGAGGAGCAAAAAGTGCTTTCAGGCGTGGCGGTTGATGCAGTTATCGATAGTGTTTCGGTAAAGACCACTTTCTCAGAAACCTTAGCCAAGCAGGGCATTATTTTTATGTCATTCAGCGAAGCAGTGCAAGAGCATCCTGAACTGATTAAAAAATATTTAGGCTCAGTGGTTCCCATTGGCGATAATTATTTTGCAGCCTTAAACTCTGCAGTATTTAGTGATGGTTCGTTCTGCTATATTCCAAAGGGCGTACGTTGTCCTGTGGAATTGTCAACCTATTTCCGTATCAATGCGGCAAATACAGGTCAGTTTGAGCGAACTCTTATTGTAGCCGACGAAGGAGCGTATGTGAGTTATTTGGAGGGTTGTACCGCCCCTCAACGTGATGAAAACCAGCTTCATGCTGCCATAGTGGAGATTGTTACCCATAAAGATGCCGAAGTAAAATACTCAACGGTACAAAACTGGTATCCGGGAGATAAAGAAGGAAAAGGAGGAATTTATAACTTTGTAACCAAGCGCGGATTATGCGAAGGAGATAATTCTAAAATATCATGGACACAGGTGGAAACCGGTTCAGCTATTACATGGAAATATCCTTCTTGTGTTTTGAAAGGAGATCATTCGGTGGGTGAGTTTTATTCGGTTGCGGTAACTAACAATCACCAACAAGCCGATACTGGTTCTAAGATGATTCACATTGGGAAAAACACAAAAAGTACGATTATTTCCAAGGGAATTTCGGCAGGAAAAAGTCATAATAGCTATCGTGGATTAGTGAAAATAAATCCAGGAGCCGAAAATTCAAGGAACTTCTCACAATGCGATTCTCTTCTTTTAGGCGATCGCTGTGGAGCACATACTTTCCCTTATATCGAGACGAACAATCCTTCATCGATAGTGGAGCATGAGGCAACAACTTCGAAGATATCAGACGAACAATTATTCTATTGTCAGCAAAGAGGAATTTCCAGTGAGAAAGCCATTGGACTAATTGTTAACGGATATGCAAAGGAAGTGTTAAATCAACTGCCCATGGAATTTGCTGCAGAAGCACAGAAATTATTGTCCATAAGTTTGGAGGGTAGTGTTGGCTAGCTTCGACAGGCTCAGCTACCATTCGTCAAGCTGAATCCTGAGCATGTCGAAGGACGCTAAAAAATTTGAGTTCATCCTTTTTCGGAGGGAAATATCCCCCTTAGCAAAGGGGGGTGCGTTGGAAAGTGTTAGGCAGGGGGATTGAGATAAATTAATAAAGAAACTGAACCAATAAAAAGGTTCAACCAAATAAAACAAGAATAAAATGTTACAAATAAAGAATTTACACGTTAGCATAAACGGAAAAGAAATCCTAAAAGGCTTGAATCTGGAGATAAATGCAGGAGAAGTTCATGCTATTATGGGACCTAATGGAACAGGTAAAAGTACTTTGGCTTCAGTAATTGCAGGTCGCGAGATTTTCGATGTTACCGAAGGCGAAATTATCTTCGAAGGAAAAAACCTTTTGGAAATGCCCGTTGAAGACCGTGCTCGTGCCGGAATATTCTTGGGATTTCAATACCCAGTGGAAATTCCCGGAGTAAGCATGACGAATTTTATGCGTACTGCCATTGATGAAATTCGTGAATACCGTGGTGAAAAACCCATGTCGGCTGGTGAGTTTCTAAAGTTTATGAAATCAAAGCAGAAGTTGGTTGAATTACAATCAAAACTGTCTGGTCGTTCGGTAAATGAGGGCTTTTCCGGAGGAGAAAAGAAGAAAAACGAGATTTTCCAAATGGCCATGTTGGAACCCAAATTGGCATTTTTGGATGAAACCGATTCTGGTTTGGATATTGACGCTTTACGAATTGTGGCTAATGGTGTAAACAAATTGAAAACACCTGAGAATGCAACGGTTGTTATTACACACTATCAACGATTGTTAGATTATATCGTGCCTGATTTTGTGCATATTATGTATAATGGTCGCATTGTGAAAACAGGAGATAAAAGCTTGGCCTTGGTGTTGGAAGACAAGGGTTATGATTGGATTAAGGAAGAGCTTGGCGAAGAACTCAATTAGCAAGCTAAATATTGCTAATCTCTTCGTTAGTTTCGATTTGCTATTTAGTCATTTACTATGGTAAATTCCCAAATACCAAATCTTCAACTGCCTCGACCTTAACGATATTTATTCGTGCTTTAGAAAAGCAGCTAAGTAAACGTGACCATGAAAGAGTCAAATATAAGCGTGTTTAGTGACACGATAAAACAAAAAACCAATGTTTTGGAATCTGTTTTTGATTTTAAGAAACACTGACAAAACAGTATTAATGAAAGTAAAACTTCATAAGTAATGAGACAAAAAGAAATTGCGGTAGAATTAAAGAATGAGCTTCTCAAACAATTTGAGCAGCATTTCGATACTTTTGCCGAAGGCGATAGCGACTATGTAAAAAACAAAAGACGCAAAGCTCTTGATATATTCAAAGAACTGGGTTTTCCCTCTCGCAATTTAGAGGCTTGGCGTAAAACCGATTTATCCAAAGTGCTGAGCAAGGATTATGATTTGAACCTTGGTCGTAAACTCGCTGAGGATAATATTCGCGACTTTTTTACTTGCGAGATTAATCAATTCGACACGGATCTCTATACACAGGTAAATGGCTGGTGGCAAGATGGAACCGATTTCCTTAAGGTGTATGATAATGGTACTATCGTAGGCTCGCTAAAGGCGGCCATGACCAAATATCCCGAGCTTTTTGAGAAGCATTACGGAAAATATGTTTCCAATGAAAAGAATGGTTTAATTGCCTTGAACTCTGCTTTTTTTAGTGATGGCTATTTTATTTATGTTCCTGATGGAGTAGAGCAAGAACGTACTTTGCAGATGGTGAATATCATCAATTCGAAGAAGCACGAATTTGTAAATACTCGAAATCTTGTCATTCTCGGTAAAAATGCCCATCTGAAATTAGTGCATTGTGATGATTCTGTTGAATTTAAGAATAGTTTAATCAACTCGGTGACCGAGATATTCTTAGACCAGGGTGCCAATCTTGATTATTATAAATTGCAGAATAAGGACGAAGATGCGGTGATACTTACCAATACTTTTGTTCATCAAGAAGCCGATACCAATTTCAGTAGTAATACTACGGTTTTGAATGGAGGCTTGGTGCGTAACGACACCAATGTATTGCTGAATGGTCGTGGGGGAAATGCCGATGTAATGGGGCTTTATTTGGTTGATGGCTATCAGTTTGTTGACAATCATGTGTATATCGACCATGCGGTTTCTAATTGTACAAGCAACACCACTTTTAAGGGTATTGCCGACGATTTTGCAAAGTCGGTTTTCAATGGTCATGTGTTGGTACGTCAAGATGCACAACAGACCCTTGCTTTCCAAAACAATCATAATATACAGTTGACCAACACCTCAAAAATTGATGCGCATCCATTCTTAGAAATTTATGCTGATGATGTGAAATGTAGTCATGGTGCAACCGTAGGACAGCTTGATCAAGAAGCGATGTTTTATATTATGCAACGTGGAATTTGTGAACGTAATGCTAAGATGTTGTTGATGTTAGCTTTTGTAGGTGAGGTGGTAAATAAAATAAAATTACCCTCATTGCGTGAATATTCGCATGACTTGGTCACACGTCGTTTGAAAGGCGAACTTTCGGCCTGCGACCAATGCTCTATTCAGTGTGCTGACCCGGATAAACCTTTGGTATTTGAAATTGATATGTCGAAGGTGTAGCGACCGCAAAAGAGACCCAATGGCTTCGTTATTCTCATTCCTAATATTACATTCGCCGCGAATGCGCGAATAAATAAAAAATGCAGGTTATGACAGATTTAATATATCAAAAAGAAAGCTATAAGGCCATAGGAATTTGTATGGAAGTACATAATAATTTGGGGGCGGGCTTTCTTGAGATTGTATATAAGGATGCTCTTGAATACGAATTCAAAAAGGCAAATATCCCTTTCGAAAGAGAAAAGAAATATACAGTTACCTATAAGGATATTGTTTTGCCTCATCATTTCTATGCAGATTTTGTTATTTACGATAAAATTATACTTGAAGTAAAATCAGCTTCAGGTATGCCAAAAGAATTTTTTGCTCAAGTAATTAATTACTTAAAAGTTTCGCAGAATAAACTTGGATTATTAGTTAATTTTGGAGAACCGAAATTAGATTATAAGCGTATTGTTTTAGATAGAAAACTGGAAGAGTGGAATAACAATAGTAAGAACTAAATATTCGCGCATTCGCGGCCATCAATATGTTAGATATAAAGAAAATAAGATCCGAATTCCCAACACTAAACCAAATGGTACATGATTCGCCATTGGTGTATTTCGATAATGGAGCAACTACACAAAAACCCGATGTTGTAATACAACGTGTGCAAGAGTATTACGAAAATGAAAATAGCAATGTGCATCGTGGAGTACATTATTTGAGTCAAGAGGCAACGAGCCGACATGAAGAAGCCAGGGAAACGGTTCGTAAATTTATTAATGCAGCAAGCGTCAAAGAAGTAATTTTTACAAAAGGAACCACAGAATCCATTAATCTTGTAGCATCGAGTTTTAGTAAGAAATTTTTGAATGAGGGTGATGAGATTATTGTTACCGAGATGGAGCATCATGCCAATATCGTGCCTTGGCAAATGGCTTGTGAAGAAAAAGGGGCGCATCTGAAAGTGGTGCCAGTTTTTGATGATGGCTCTCTGGATATGGAAGCTTATGAGAATTTGCTTAGCGATAAAACCAAAATGGTTGCTATTGCCCATATATCCAACGTAATGGGTATCATCAACCCCATTGAACAAATAATCAAGCTGGCTCACGAAAAGAATATTCCTATTCTTATTGATGGAGCGCAGGGTGTTTCGCATACCAAAGTAGATGTGCAAGCACTCGATTGCGATTTTTATGTGTTTTCAGGGCATAAGCTTTTTGCACCTATGGGCATCGGTGTTTTATATGGAAAAGAAGAATGGCTTGAAAAGTTACCACCTTATCAAACGGGTGGCGAAATGATAAAGAATGTGAGTTTTGAACGTACTACATTCAACGAATTGCCTTTTAAGTTTGAAGCGGGAACGCCTAATGTGGCAGGAGCTTTGGGATTAGCTACAGCCATCGATTATATTACCGATTTGGGCTTGGAAGAAATTGAGGATCACGAAAAAGAACTTCTTGATTATGGCACTCAGGAGCTTTCGAAAATTGAGAATTTAAGAATTATTGGAACGAACGAGAATAAAGCATCGGTAATTTCATTTATCTTTGAGGATATTCATCATTATGATGCCGGAACCATTTTAGACCAATTGGGAATTGCTGTACGTACGGGAAACCATTGCGCACAACCCTTGATGAAACGATTTGGTATTTCGGGAACAATACGAGCGGCATTTGCCTTTTATAATACGAAAGAAGAAATAGACAAACTTATTATCTCAATAAGTCGATTGAAAAAGATGTTTGCGTAGTTAAATAGGATAGATAATAATATTAAGCTTAGTTTTATTAAGATAAACACGAAATAATTATGACAATACAAGAGAAAGCTAATGAAGTTGTTGAAGAGTTTGAAATGTTCGACAACTGGCTTGATAAATATGATTATATCATTGAGTTAGGAAAAGAACTGGAAGGTTTAAGCGATGAATATAAAACGTCCAAGTATTTAATTAGTGGTTGTCAGTCGCAAGTATGGCTTACTTCCGAATACAAAGATGGAAAGGTGTATTTCAAGGCGGATAGTGATGCCATTATTACCAAAGGAATCGTATATTTATTAATCCGTGTTTTAAGTGGGCATAAGCCTTCCGAAATTCTCGATTATGATTTGTCATTTTTAGAAAAAATCGGCTTAAAATCCCATCTTTCACCAACGCGTTCAAATGGTTTAAACTCCATGATAAAGCAAATTCGACTTTACGCATTAGTGTATCAAACAAAAGAAAATCAAAAATAGAAAATACCTGATACTGCTATAATTTCGTAGTATTTAGCATATTAAAATATAGAATTATGAGTGAACAAAAAAAACTGACTCCTCCGGAAATGACCGAGTTGGAAACCGATATAATGAATGCTTTAAAAACCGTTTATGACCCGGAGATTCCTGTGGATATTTACGAATTGGGAATGATTTATGAAATTGAAGTGGATCCGGAAGCAGTAGGACATGTTGTAATGACATTAACAAGTCCGAATTGCCCAGTAGCCGACTCATTGGTAAATGAAGTACGTGAGCGTATTGCTGCGATACCAGGAATATCAGAAGCTGATGTGCAACTTACTTTCGACCCTCCATGGGACAAATCGATGATGAGTGAAGAAGCGCAATTGGAATTGGGGTATTTGTAAATATTTCAAGAAAGCAAATTACTTTCCCCTCCCGGTAAAAACAATTAATACTGTATAAATCATTATTTTAATATCGACAGCAATGGACATGTTTTCGATATAAAGAATGTCGTATTTTAGACGCTCAATCATTTCGTCCACGGTAGAAGCATAACCAAATTTAACTTGGCCCCATGATGTGATTCCCGGTTTTATCTTTAAGAGTAGCTTATAGTGTGGCGCTTTCTCTACTATTTGATCAATAAAATACTGTCGTTCCGGACGATAGCCTACTAAAGACATATCGCCTTTTAGTACGGTAAAAAACTGAGGAATTTCGTCCAAACGAACCTTACGCATAAAACGACCAAACTTGGTTATCCGTGGATCATTGTCAGATGAAAGCTGTGGCCCGTTTGCTTCGGCATTTTCAACCATTGTTCTGAACTTTAGCATCATAAATGGTTTGCCATTGATGCCGATACGTTCTTGCGAATAAAAAATTGGGCCTTTTGAACCCAGTTTTATTAAAAGTGCCGTAACTAAATAAACTGGAGATAAAATAATTACTGCAATGCTTGAAATCCCTATATCCATAACTCTTTTCAATACCACCTGCCAATGAGGCATTATTCCTGGTGAAATTTGGATTAATGGAGCTTGAAAAATGGAAGTCATTTTTACTGAGCCCAAAAGCATATCATGCATATCGGGTATTACCTTGATAATAATATTGCTATTTCCAAGAATGGTAATTATAGAACGTATTTTATCATGTTCAGAGGGGTCAATCGCAATAATTACCTCCTCAATTTGGTACTCATCTATTATTTTATTAGCTTCTTTATAGGATCCCAAATGGGGAACATGCTTTTCCAATAGATATTCACCATTTTCATTCACATTTAAAAAACCAATAATTTTATTTCCAGACGAACGAAACTGATTTTCAATTTCGTTATATATCTTT
>QNXT01000187.1 GCA_003973505.1 Bacteroidota bacterium | reverse complement strand
AGGCCTTTCAAAAGGTTTTATTTTATAATCAATTATACCAAATCATAGCATTTCTTGATTTTCGCAAAAGTAGCTTCCATGTCATTATCTAAACCTACTGAATAACGCACCAATCCTGGAGAAAGTCCCATTTTCTTTTGATCTTCTTCAGGTATTTCAGAGCTGGTGCTTTTTCCTGAATTGCTAAATAATGTACGGAAATAACCCAAGCTAACTGCAAGATATCCAACACCTTCTTTTTGCATTAAAGACATAAACTTCGATGCTCTTTCAGGAGTTTTAAGGTCAATAGCAATCATACCACCAAATCCGTATTCCTCATTCATCATGGTTTTCATAAGCTCATGCTGAGGGTGCTTTTCTAAGCCTGGATAAGTAGCACTTATTCCGATGCTTTCAAATTTATGAGCCATAAACATAGCGTTTTTACTATGTTGTTTCATGCGAATGGCCAATGTATATAGGTTTTTATGAATATTTGCAGCACGAAAAGTATCAAGAACTCCGCCTAATAACATACTTGTACCATCGTTCAAGTCGATTAAACTATTCACAAAATCCATGCTTGCACAGATGGCTCCCGCTGTGGTATCGTTTTTACCATTGATAAACTTAGTCATTGAATACACTACAATGTCGGCACCCAATTGTACAGGAGAGAATATCATTGGAGAGAAAGTATTATCAACCATCAATAAAGCATTATGTGCTTTGCTGATTTTAGATAAAGAAGGGATGTCTGCAATTTCCAACATTGGATTATCCATGGTTTCTGTATAAACCAATTTTGTATTTTCTTGCATGGCGTTCTCAACTTCTTCCAAGTTGCAAGTATTCACAAATGAAACACTAATATTGTATTTTGGAAGCCAGTTTTTCATAAATGCAAATGTTCCACCATAGGAAGTACGTGTAGCTACAATATGATCGCCTGATTGACAAACTTGAAGAATAGCATTGGTAATAGCTGCCATTCCTGAACCTGTTACCCATGCTGCTTCAGTACCTTCCATAGCAGCCAAAGCTTTGGCCAATGCAAAATTAGTGGGGTTCCAATGACGAGAGTATAAAAAGGCTCCTTCGCCTTCACCGTGGAAACAAGCTTCCATTGCGTTACCATCTTCAAATGCAAAAGTTGCAGAGTCGTTAATTGATTGATTTACTCCATTATATGCTCCTAGTTCATGTGCACTTTCGAGACTTGTTGCTGGATCAAATTTTTTCATTATATATTGTTTTTGTGATTATCATTTACAAAGCAAAAGTAAGATAAACTTATCTTATATTAAGTATAAATTGATATTAGCTTACATATATAAAGTAAATATGATGATAAAATAAAAATATGAAAGATATAACGATGCAAGTAATAGCTTTTTTTTGATATTTTAATTTTCACTATTGATTTTCTAAAATTATGCTTATCGTAAAATTTACTGTATTTGACATTCTTTGATGTTATTTGAATATTTATTATCTTGCAGCAAATAATACTAAAGCGTTGGCATGATGTCTGAAAACAGTAAATCGTTTGAAAAAAAGCAAAAAGTATCCAATAAAATTCTTGGTAACGACATTGCATTTATTAATAAAATAGATGAAATCATTCGCAGAAAACAAAATGAGGAATATACTTTCAATCATATCATTAAGGTAGTAAAAACAGCATTTTCCGATATGGATACGGTTTCTGTTTTAATTGTCTTTGGTGAACATCGTATTTTTAGTGAAGGATTTAACTCTTCACCATGGAATTTGGCTCAAACCATTCAAACCTATGATGGTGAAAGCGGGTATATTGAAGTTTTTCATTCTAATAAATATCAGGTCTCTGGAGATGATGCCTTTACTGAGGAAGAACGATTTCTGCTGAATAGAATAACCCAATTGATTGAGAAATACCTCAATGAGCGTAAGGCATTGAATAAGATATCCTATTCTGACAATAATCGTATTAATGATGATTATAGTAATTTGTTTGAAGGAGATAATTTGCTACAAAACTTTATTAGCAAGAATTATATTGACCGGAAAATCCTCCATTCTTTAATGCCTTTTAAGGTTAATAATATACTCTTGGTGGCTACTTTATACGACGCCTATAACCTTGAAAGTGAGGGGCGTTTCTTTGAAGAGGTATTATTAGGTTACGAAGATTTGAATCTCACTTCATTTCCACAAGTTACGGGTGTATCCACCGCAAAACAAGCTTTAAAGGCATTATCGGATAATCATTTCGATTTGGTGATAATAATGACAGGCATGGAGTATAAAAACTCCTATTCTTTGGGGCGAAAAATAAAAAAACAATACCAGTATATTCCTGTGCACTATCTATTGAATAATAATACCCATATCAGCAGTATTCAGAAAGCCAATGAACGGAGCCAAATCTATGATCAACTTTTTACATGGAATGGAAATTCAGACATCTTTTTTGCCATGATAAAAAGTGTGGAAGATTCAGCCAATTTGCAGAATGACACTTCAAAAGGTCTGGTTCGTGTCATTCTGTTGGTGGAAGATTCTCCGAAGTTCTATTCACGGTATTTACCCTTATTATATAAGGTTGTATTTGAGCAAACAAAGAAAGTAACCAAAGAGATTAATACGAATGAGTTTTATAAGGCATTACGTATGCGGTCTCGGCCCAAAATTATCTTAGCTACGAACTATGAGGATGCCATGTATATCTTTAATAGGTATAAGGGGTTTATGTTGGCTATGGTAACTGATATGTCATTTCCACGAAATGGGAAAGAGGATAATTTGGCAGGTTTCAAATTAATAGAGCAGGTTCGCAGTCAAATAGCTGACCTCCCAATTATAATGCAGTCATCCAATCAGGGAAATGAGCGATATGCAGATGATTTGAATGTGAGTTTTATGGATAAAAATTCTGAAACTCTTATCACAGAGTTTAAGGATTTTATCATCACTTATCTTGGTTTTGGCGATTTTGTTTTCAAGAATAAAAAAGGTCATCGAATCACTGTAGCGCATAGCTTTAAGGAATTTCAAGAAAAAATAGAACAAATACCCATAGAGTCGTTGGAATACCATGCAAGTCGAAATCATTTTTCGCTTTGGTTGATGGCAAGGGGCGAAATTCAAGTGGCAAAAATATTGAACCCTGCCCGAATAAAGGATTTTAAGGATGCTGAAGAAATCCGCCGTTATATTTTAGATATAATGAAAAAATATAAAAGGGATCATGAGTTGGGGAAATTGGTTCCATATAATGATAAGGCGGTTACTGATGAATCAAATATTGTGGCTTTGGCACCAGGCTCTTTAGGAGGAAAGGGTAGAGGGCTTGCTTTTATCAATACATTGGTTTATAATTTTGATTTTAGCCATATTATTGATGATATTAATATCCGTACACCGAGCACTTTAATTATAGGAGCAGAAGAATTTGATATTTTCATGCAACATAATAATCTGTATGCTGAAATTGAAAAAGTAACAGATTATATGGAGATTCGAAAAATATTTTTGAAAGCTCGTTTGTCAGTTGGTTTGCATAAACGTTTGCTAAAAGTGCTTCGCAGATTGATGAATCCCATTGCAGTACGATCTTCGGGATTATTAGAAGATTCTTTAGCACAGCCATTTGCAGGCGTATTTGAAACCTATTTATTGCCTAATTCCAATCCTGATATTTTTACGCGACTAAAACAATTGGAAGAAGCCATAAAAATGGTATTTGCATCCATATTTTCAAAGGAGTCTCGCGACTATATTCAGGCAGTGAATTATAAATTGGATGAAGAACGCATGGCTGTAGTTATTCAAGAAATTGTTGGGAGTCGCTATGGCAAATATTTTTACCCACATATTAGTGGAGTAGCTCAGTCAAACAACTTTTATCCTTTGGCCCATATGAAACCTGAAGATGGATTTTCAGTTATCGCTTTAGGATTAGGAACCTATGTGGTGGATGGAGAAAAGGCTTTTCGATTTTCACCAAAACATCCAAAGTTAAAACTTAAGACTCCTAAAGATCAGTATAAAGATTCACAACTCTATTTTTATGCTATCGATTTGAGTAGGCATTCTTTGGATTTGCTTGAAGGGGAGAGTGCTGGTATAAAGAAACTGGATATTTATGATGCTGAAATTCATGGCTCATTAAAACATTTAGCATCAACCTATAATATGGATAATGATATTCTAATACCTGGAATTCGAAATTCAGGGCCCAGAGTATTGGATTTTGCAAATATCTTGCAGCATGACTATATTCCTTTGGCAAAAACATTGGTGTCGGTGCTTGAAATAGTGAAAGAAGCAATGGGTACTTCTGTGGAAATAGAATTTGCTGTGGATTTGAATAAAGATAAAGAGGGAAAAGCTTCCTTTTATTTCCTTCAAATAAAACCCTTGCTTGGTGATAAAACCGATTACGAAATTGATGAGAAAAGTATCGATTTTGAAAAGCTGTTGTTGTTTTCTGAAAAAGGAATGGGTAATGGGCATATTGATAATCTTAGGGATATCATTTATGTCGATATAAATAAGTTCGATAAATCGAAAACGCTAGAAATGGCAGAAGAAATAGCCTTGCTAAATGATAAAATGAAAGCCGCAAAACGCAAATATGTTCTTATTGGTCCAGGACGTTGGGGGACTCGTGACCCATGGATTGGAATTCCTGTTAAATGGTCGGCTATTTCCAATGCTAAGGTTATAGTGGAAACAAATCTCGAGGATTTTCCATTGGACTCTTCATCAGGTTCACATTTTTTTCATAATGTAATTTCTATGAATGTCGGATATTTATCAGTTAATCATGGAATAGGCAGAAATCGAATCAATTATGAACAGCTAAATAGCCTAAAGCCCAAGCATAAAACCAAATTCTTCCGACATATTCAGTTTGAAAAGCCGCTTACCATTAAAATGGATGGCAAAAAAAGAATTGCTTTTATTTGTCCCAATGAAGGGTGATGACTTCTTTGATTTGAACTCGTTTTGCTCGTTTATCTTTTTTGACGCTGATATTTATGATTTATTATGATAGGAACTCGCTTCGCTTATTGTGATGAGTTTGATAAAACGTTCCTATTGTTTCTATTGATAGAAGTTTGTAGAGTCCATGGTATGTGAAACTGAACTCGCTTTGCTTGTTTTTTTCCTTGGAAATAAACCCTTGAAATCAATCTCATCTTTGTGAGACTTTGTGCCTTCTTGGTGCTCCTTTGTGGTATAACTTCATTTTAAATTGCACAGTTTACACAAAGGCTAAAAATGAGATATAAAGCCCTTGTTAATAAAATGTTTCAAATAGTAACTAAAAAAGAAAAGCCACAAATATCGTAATGTATTTGTGGCTTCTTTTCGATTGTTTATTTGCTTATAGTCGATCCAATTCTACAGTAAAGTGGCGCATAATTGGTGCCTCGGAAAGAATTTTCAATCCTCGTTTTATTTCATTTCTTCGAGCATATACATTTCCCAAAGAAGCAGCAATATAATCCATGTGATTATTAGTGTATGTACGTCGTGGAATTGCCAAACGTAGCAACTCTAATTTAGGAAAACGGTCTAAGCGTGTATCGGGATCGCGGTCGGCAAGCAATGTACCAATTTCTACTCCACGCACACCTCCTTCAAGATATAACTCAACGGCCAAAGTTTGAGCAATATACTCTTCCTTAGGAATATGAGGTAAAAACTTTTTTGCATCTACAAAAATAGCATGACCACCAATGGGTTGTTGAATAGGCACACCATATTCAATAAGTTTTTTACCAAGGTATTCCACTTGTTTAATTCGTGTTTCCAAAGTGTTAAACTCAGTACCCTCATCAAGTCCCTGAGCCAAAGCATTCATATCGCGTCCCGACATACCACCATAGGTAACAAAGCCTTCAAACATAATGTTGTATGTGCTTGCTTCAGTAAACAGTTTTTTATCACGCATACCAATAAAACCTCCCATATTTACAATAGCATCTTTCTTGCTACTCATGGTCATGGCATCGGCATTTTTATACATTTCGGTAACAATTTCTTTAATGGTATAATCTTTATATGCCTCTTCACGGATTTTTATAAAGTAAGCATTCTCAGCAAATCGAGCTGAGTCAAATACAACCATTTTATTGTATTTATCAGCCAATGCACGAACTTGCTTCAAATTTTCCAAAGAAACAGGTTGTCCACCAGCCGTATTATTGGTTACGGTCATAATGATAAAAGGAACTTTATCACCATATTCTATCAATACCTTTTCCAATTTGTCGATATCCACATTTCCTTTGAATGGGTGGATTAATTCGGTTTCAAAGGCTTCGTCAATAGTGCAATCTATAGCTCTCGCTTTGCGAAACTCAATATGCCCCTTGGTAGTATCAAAATGCGAATTACCAGGAACAATATCACCTTCTTTTACCAATGCAGAAAAAAGTACATTTTCAGCAGCACGTCCTTGGTGGGTTGGTAAAAAATATTCAAATCCTAAGATTTCCTTAATGGCGTTTTTTAATTTATAATAAGAGCGAGCACCTGCATAACTTTCATCACCAAGCATCATCTCCGACCATTGTTTGTCACTCATTGCTCCTGTACCTGAATCAGTCAACAGGTCAATAAAAACATGATCACTTTTTAAGTTGAATAAATTATATTTAGCGTCTTTTATCCACGCTTCTCTTTCTTGGCGAGTACTACGATAAATAGGCTCTACCATTTTTATACGGTATGATTCTGCAAAAGGAAGTTCCATTTGTCTAAATTTTTTAAATTAATAAGTAAAAATGAATAAAATAAATTAAGTAGGGAGTGAATAGAGATTATAGGTACTCATCTCTATTTTTGATATTAAGATATATCAACTTAGAACTTACAATATATGTGATTGTTGTATTCATTACTGTTGGCAAAGTTACAAAAAAAAGAATATTCAATTGGGTTTCATTGTCAACAAATATTAAAATTTCATAAAAATATTTTGCCCCTTATATTATCTTGTTTATTTAGGAGCACTGCACATCTTAATTAATAAGAATGGCTAAATTCTAATTGTCACAGTATTTTTTACTTTTTGTTTTACCCTTGCCCTAAAAGGGAACCAAAAAGTAAAAAAATGAATCTTGTTTTTTTCAATGGTTTCTACCTTTAGGGTTGGGGGCGAAAAACCATTGAAAAAGTGGTAAGAATTAGAACTTAGCCATAAGAATTAGTCATTTTTTTACCTAACACCTTAATGGAGGAATTAGTCTTGAATTCCTATATTTGCAAAAAACATATTAGATGGAAACAGAACAATTAACAAAGAAAGAAAAAGTAAAACTGATTTTTGATTATTTCCAACGGACCATGGTGCATCATGCAATGTGGTATGCCGAAGTACGAGATTTATTTGGAATAGAAAAAGCCGGTGAGATACTTGAAAATGCATCAAGCCTAAGTACTAAAATTCAGCTGAAAAGATTATCCAAAACATTGGGGTTTGAATTGGAGGATGACTATCCGGAGACCTTAATGCAAATGGAGGATGAAAAACTGGATGCTTTGAAGAAGGCTGTGGCTGTAAATTGGTTGGCTAATGACGGGGTTTGGTTTCAAGCGGTTGAGTTTACTCAGGGAATGCAAGATGCAAAAACTTGTAATGATGCAGCTTGGTCGCATTTCTCTCCCTACGAAGCCATTCGAATTAAGAAAATACTTGGCTTGGGAGAATTTCCTGGTCTTGAAGGTCTGAAAAAAGCATTCTACTATCGTATTTATGCCGATGTGAATAAGCAGTCTATTGGCAATGAAACGGAAAATAGTTTCGACTTTTATATGAATGAGTGTCGCGTACAAATGGCTAGAAAGCGAAAAGGTTTGGACGATTATCCGTGCAAGTCAGGGGGAATAATTGAATACTCAACTTTTGCCGCTACTATTGATAAACGCATAAAAACGAGTGTAATAGGATGTCCGCCAGACAAACATCCTGAAGAATGGTTTTGTGGATGGCACTTTTATATTGAAAAATGAAAATAATTATTAATTCAATTAGCTACTTTCTTATTTTAGCGACTTGAAAAACGAAGCATAATCATATTAAAACGCAACACCATGCAGTTAGAACGTACATTGATTTTAGTTATCAATCCAAGAGCAGTTTATACTCGAATTGCTATTTACGAAAACTATAATATTTTATTCCTAAAAGATGTTCAACATCCTGATCAAGAGTTGGGACGCTTTTCACATATTAGTGAACAATTGGGCTATCGCAAAAAGAAAATTCTACATGAGTTGGAAAATAATGGACTTTGTATGGATTGTATAAAGGCAGTTGTTGGACGTGGTGGTTTAGTGAAACCTGTTAAGTCAGGAATATACTCCATTAATGAAGCACTGATTCGCGATTTGAAAAGTGCTGAATATGGTGAAGATTTTGTTGACCTTGGTGGGCTTCTTGCAAGTGAAATAGCCAATGAATTAAAAAGCGATGTAAAATCATTTATTGTTGACCCTGTAACTGTTGATGAGTTTAACGAATATGCTCGTTATACGGGTCATCCTGAATTTGAGCGTAAGTCGGTTTTTCACACCTTAAATCAAAAAGCCATTGCTCGACGTCATGCGAAAGCTTTAATGCGTGAGTATAAGGATATGAAAATGATTGTGGTTCATTTGGGAAGTGGAATTTCTGTTTCGGCTCACGAATATGGAAAAGTAGTTGACTCCAATCAGGTGTTGGATGGAGATGGTCCTTTTTCTCCAGAACGTACCGGTAGCTTGCCTACGGGTGATATTGTACGCTATTGCTTCAACTCTGGTAAAACGGAAACAGAAGTGCTAAATATGATTATGCATGGTGGTGGATTAGCTGCTTATTTGGGTACTTATAGTGCTTTAGAAGTTGATTCTCGTGTCAATCATGACGACCCCGAGGCAAAAAAAGTATTTGGTGCCATGGCATATCAAGTATGCAAAGAAATCGGTTCTATGTTTGCCGTTTTGGAATCAGAAATTGATGGTATTATCATCACGGGTGGCATAGCAAACAGTCGTTGGTTTGTAAATGAAATAATTAAGCGTGTAGAGAAAATGGGTCCTGTTCATGTTTATCCAGGAGTTCGCGAATTGGATTCTATGGCTCAACGTGCGTTAGAGGCTTTACGTGATGAAGTAGAAGT
>QNXT01000006.1 GCA_003973505.1 Bacteroidota bacterium | reverse complement strand
ATCCATTGCAATAAGAAGAAACCCCATCCTAGAGGAATTTGTTGTTCAAGATCCATTCCGTAAGATGCTAATATCTTGTATTTATTTGGTCCGAAATACATCTTCATAGGAAACTGCTCAATGTCGGAACCTTTTAAGGAAATGGTAAACTCCGAGTTCATTGTTTGAAGGTATTTATGGAGAGGAATTCCCTCTTCAACCTTTGTTTCTATATCAGCCGATTTAAATGCGTTTTCAGCAATAAGTGTTGCCGAGAAAAACTGTTGTTTATAAGAAACCCAACTTACCTTTGTTTTTAATTCTTCTGAATCTTCATCTTTTTGCTCACCTAAATAATCAACATCATCATCCTTGTATTTATAGTAGATTGTGGTATGCTTTCTTTCTTGAATGGCATCTTTTTCTTTACCGGTCATCATCATTTTCCAGTTCATAGTCATAAAACTATAACCTGGCATTACATAATTAGACATGCCTTTCATATTCAGATTAAAATCAAGCATATAATCATTTCCTGAAATTACGTATTCAAATTCAAGATAACGATCTTTATCCACATTGCCGTTATTGTCATTAGGATATACACGCATTGCAAAAGTCAAATTTTGTCCGTCAGCAACATAGAACGAATCCTCGCTACTTTCCATTCCTTTTACAATGGGTTCAAAATACAAATCTCTTGTTTGTACTTGTTTATCATTTAGTAGAATGCTAAAATCAGCTGTATTTTTATCAAAAAGTATTAAAGGAAGTGTGTCGTAAGTACGAAAGTTTTTTACTTGTGCAAAAGTAATAACACCCCCTTTTTTAGAGATTTTAAGCTTCAGTTTTTCATTTTCAATAATTATGTCTTTATCTTCTCCTTGAGCCGCTGCAGCAAAATTTCCATATTTCTGCAGGTCTAAAGTATGAGCCGCGCTGTCGTTTTGAAGATTATTTGTTTCTTCTGACTGTTGCTGACTTGCGTTATTCTGCTCAGCAAGACGCTTCGCAAAGGCTAATGAATCTTGCAGTCGTTGACGAGCAATTCGAGCATGTTCTACTTGCGCAATTGAATCAGCACGACGCTGCTCCTTAATTTGTTCTTCTGTAGGGGCGGACCAAATGGAGTAACCTATCACAATAAGAAAGATTAAAACGCCTCCAATAATAGAATCTTTATTCATAATTATGTATAATAATATTATTTCAATTAATATGAATTGGTGTCCTTACCAAATCATTTTTCAAGTGTGCAAAGATACTTTTTTTAGTGTTATGATGGCTTTATTTGTATGCCTAAATAAAGTGCATTAAATCAGTAAAATACCTTGCTTTTAAGTCGTGGATAGTTAAAAAAAAGGCTGGGTTTTTATTAAACCCAGCCTTTTTATATCAAATTCAAATTTGAATTATTGAAGAATTACCTTCTTAATAATCGTTTCATCCTTTAGTTCAATTCTTAAAACATAAATGCCTTTTGGCAGCTCGTCAATGTTCAATTGCAAAGTTTGATCTTTTATATTTGACTTATCTATGCTTCTAATAAGTCGGCCATTAATATCAAGAAGAGTTAAACGTATATCCTGTGCTTGCGTAAGTCCAAGTGCAATATTTACCCTGCCTATTGTGGGGTTAGGATAAACAGTAACCATGTTTTTAGGTTCATTAATTTTTTCTTCACCGAGTTCGAAACCTACGGTAAAACTTTGAGAAATTTCGCGACCAAAATCAGGTTGGAAGTTTTTGATTACCCATTTGTTTAATCTTCTTAACTGTAATGATCCGGCAGTTTCATTTCCATAAGGAGGCATATTTGCCCAAAAACGAAGTCCGTTTCCTCCAGTATCTTCCAAACGAAGTCTATAATAACCATAAGGTAATGTTACGGTATCTCTATAGAATGTGTTATTTGTAAGGTTCACTTTTGAATACACTACATTACCATAACGGTCTTCAATATATAATTTGTTTTGGCTTGCTGATTGACTATTTGTTCTGAACCATATAATAAAGGTTGAAGGATATTCAGGAGCTACGTCAATATTTGTCCTCATTTCGTTGTTATAAGGATATTCATCCGTTTGTCCATTAGGATTTTTAACACGACAAGTAAAGTATTTTTGTCCATCAAAATCCCACCATTTAAGAGCATCAAGAGTAATTTCTTGTTTTGCCATAAATGGAAGGTTTCCTGTCCAATGATAGGTTTGATAAGCACCACGACCTCCAACACGATACTCAATATCTAAAGATTTAAGAGTATCTTTTCCCGTGTTCTTAATTATGATTTTAGGACTGCCTACCATAGGATTATATCGGGCATAATATTTCTTATTATTGGGAGCAACAATATCTTCAATGGAAGCATCATTTGTAAATGCCGCAGGAAGATATTCGAATACATAGCCTTCAATTCGATAGTTTGGAGCACTTCCTTGTCCGTTCCATACATAAGGCTGCATATCGTAATCAATGGTAATTGAATCGTCAGGTAAATAGGAGCTAAGGTCATATTCATAAGGACTTACTTCTGCACCTGGGCACCAATTAGCTCGACTATAAATCCAAGTTCCTCCTTGAGGGTATAATGGGTTATGGTCGCAGTTATCTCTCCATAAATACTCATTAAATGCCACCTGTCCATTTACTTTTATGGTGTTGTTTCTAGGGCAAAACTCAGAGCAATTATCATTTCCTCCCATACCATGTCCAGTATTTGTAAGGCGTAGTTTAGCTCCTGTGCTATTTGGTTTTAATCCGATGGTAACCGCTTTAAGATGGCTTTCAATGGTTTGATTGTGATACCAATAGGTGCCTGTATATATTTTGTGGATACCATTTACTTTACGCGCTGGTGTACCTTCAATACAAAGGAATTTTAAGTCTAATAATTCTTGCCAGTTTCCTGCTTTTAATTCTACAGAATCGTGGAGTAGGGGCTCAAAATCAGAAACATCAAATACCCAGGTAAAACCATCTCCCAAATCGAGACCATTACCGTAGGGGGTAATAAAACGTCCAATCTCCCAACGCTTAACCACTTCAAAAGGAGCATCCCAATAGGGGTGGTAGGCATTTACCAATGTAGTGTCAGGATTAACAAATACAGAATCGTAAAGCTGTCCTTGTGAATTGTATAAATAACGATAATACGCCTTATACATCAATAAGGTGTCGGTGGGTTTATTGGTGTTTGGGTGTACGGTGTCGTTATAAAGGATAACCATTACCTGTTGTTGAGGGATGGAATCGACAACGAAATTAGAATCTAAAGTGCTATTTGCAAAACTTCCGCTTGCTAACATAATTTGTGGTCGCAAATGGGATTTTTCAAATGCTTTCATTCGATTTATGCCAGCATAATTATTCCATTCGGGAAGGCCGACTAGCTGAAAATCGTTTCCATTATTCGATAAGTCGTGTGCGGTGAATCCTTGACCTTCATTAAACGAATAATAATAAAGAAGTTTATTATACTGTGGATGTGAGCTATTTATATCATGATACATAATCTCTTTAATATCATTTGCTGATAGTTCAGTAGCCCAGATGCTTAGCTCGTCAATATTCCCAGCATAACCGTTCTGATTAGCCTGCATTCCACCAAAAATAATTTTTTTAATTCCTTTCATCAATTTGGTTTTGCCAGTACCTTGTTTCCAAACGACACCATTTTTATAGATTCTCATGGAGCCTGTTTTAGCATTTTTGGTAAAAGTCCAAAAAATCCAATTGTTTGCAAACTCATTTGGTGTAGCAGCTTTGTCAATTCGGTCGTAACTATTTGTATAGCTATTTCCAGCATCCCAAAATATTCTACCGTTACTCCATGGGTGGTGAATGTTTAATACTCGATTGCCATTGCTGTCAATAGCATTAATAACACTGGTTTTTGCAGGAAGGATGTTTGCATCTCCTTTTGACCAAAAACTGATTGTAATAAAACTATCTAACTGTTGTAATGAGTTGGCAGGAATCGGCATGAAATCAGCTTGGTCTAGTTTCAAGTTAAAATCGGGCTTGGTGCTTTGCAAGCTTGAAATATAAGAAGTGGAATCAGCAGCAAGAAAACCATTGTCAATGGTACTTAAACTTTGCTCTCGATAGCTAATGTCGATTAATAAATTTGAACTGCCATTCCAAACAAATGGATTGGTAAATAAAAGGGTGTTCCAACCTGTATTTGTGAAATTGGTATGATGATCATATACCAATGTAAAGTTTGTATTAATAATATTAGGAATGTCTAAACTGTCAAGGTTAGTGTGCTTTATGCGTATTTTAAGATTTTTGATGTCGTTTACATTATTCACATAAAACTTTATAGCTGTTAAAGTATCAGCAGATAACCCAGCAGCAATAATGTCGGAGGCTCTGTAAATAAACTGAGAGCGAGCATCCATAGAAGTTGAACTCAAAGGGGCTGCCATGGTTTTATTTCCTAAACCAATGATGGCAGTATTTACGATACTTGGATTATTATGATATTGAAAATAACCATGGTAATTCCATGATACATTATTCATTAGTTTTAAAGTATCGGGAGCATCGCCATTAATTGTGAATTGCGGTTGCATATGCATGGTAGAATCATATTGATGCGTATGCTCAAAAAGATTTGTATAAGTAATATAGTCCCATTCTCCACAAGCTGGACTTTGTGCAGGATTACACTTTAGAGTGTATAGCATAAGAACTTTCTCATAGCTTACTGTGTCGCTTGGAAATTGAACCCAACCTTCTCGTGGTCCATTGAAGTTGAAAGCTTGCACTACGATTGTATCGCCAGGACCGGCTTTCAAATTGCTGGTACTGAGCGTAAATAAAAATAGAAATAGGTAAAAATATTTTTGCATAGTATTATGATTTATTGATGAAAAATAATATGTACTCTGCAAAACTACTCAATTTTGATTAGTGTTTTTATCTGCTTAGAAATTAAAACAATAAATTTACATTTTGTGTTGATTTTGTTATAAATGAGTTCTTTTTTTGTAGGATAAATTACATTTATTTATATTGTAATAGACGAGTAAATGGAGCTTGTTACAGTTTGTATATATATGATTATTATTACAAATAATTAATTCGTTTCTTGAAATAGAGTATAAAATAGAAAAATCAATCCCCTAGCTTACACACTTGCAGACACACTCCCCTTCGCCAAGGGGAATTTGTGATATCAATTTTGGATGTAAGTAAAACAATGTGTTACGAAGATTCTCCTTGGAGAAGGAGGGTGTGAAGGAAATGTGTGCAGGAGGAGGATTGAATTTAAAAATACAATTTTGCCCTATGGATTTTAGCAAGTATATTAAATGCTTTTACTATTTCACTATCTTTGTATGATTACAGAAAAGTCAATTGAATGAATAAAAAAAAGCTTGCTCATTTTGTAAGTGCATTATTAGGTACCCGTTATAGGGTGACTATTAAAGGTGGTGAATTGTTGAACTCCAGCTTATCCTCATTATATCTTCCAAATCATCCGGCAGAAGTTGATCCACAAATATTATTGGCAGAGATTGGAAAGTTTGACGATCCTGTGCCTATGATAAGTGAAACTTATTATAATTTACCTGTAATAAAATCTTTTATGAAGAGTCTTGGGGCTGTGCCTGTTGCTGATTTGGAGGCGGGAAGCCGTGATGTATCGGTACTTGATACAATGCGAAACGCGATGTTAAGTGCATTGAAAGAGGGTAAAAGTGTTGTGCTTTATCCTGCAGGGCAACTTTGTAATCAGGGCTATGAAAAAATATTTAATAAGCAAGGAGCGTATCGTTTGGTAAAAGAACTTGATAATTCAACTCGCGTTATTGGTGTTCGACAGCATGGTTTGTGGGGTAGTGTTTGGTCAAGAGCTTGGTGGGGTAAATCGCCCGACTTTTTCAAAGTTTTTGCTTTGAGTATTTTTTATGTTTTAGCAAACTTTGTGTTTTTTGTACCAAAGAGAGATGTGGAAATCGAGTTTGTTGATATCACAGAGGAGGCAAAACGTAATTCAAAGAATATGACTCGTCGAGAGTTTAATGAGTTTCTTGAGACTTTTTATAATAATAATGGGGAAGAGGGAGCCCGTTTTATAAAGCATTTTTTCTATTTCCCGGCCTCAAAACGTAAATTGCATAAAAAGATAAAAGGTTTTGAAAGTGGTAAAAAGATATCATTTCGACCTATCGCGGTGGTAAAATAAGTTTTTTTTTATCGCCATATATTCATAAGTGGTGGCACATGCATAAGAAACAGGATGTGTTGCCGAAACTACTAAATTGAAAAAATATGAAAGAATCATTATTGCATATTTCCAAATCGGCAGACTATAATGTAATGCCCAATGTACAAAAGAATATTTTAGAAAATTTCATTACGGAATTTTCAAAAAATAAGGATGAGTATTTTGCATGGGATGCCACAAGTGGAACTTCTACCCGTAAGAGTTTTATGCTCAAAGCGGCTGTTGTTTCTCAATTGATTAAGTCGAAGGTAAAAGGTAAATATGTCGGAATTATGCTTCCTGCATTGCAATCAACTACCTTATTGATTATTGCCTCCTATATGGCTGGTAAAATTCCTGTGATGCTGAATTGGACTGTGGGGCATAAAGTGTTGAGTTATTGTGCCGATTTAATGAATCTTGAAGTGATTATTACAGCGGATGCTTTCTATAAAAAAGTAGAAGAACAACTGCCTGATGATATAAAAGATCGATTGCTTCTGTTGGATAAAGAAGTGAAAAGTATTAGCTTGGGTATGAAGTTAAAAGGAGCTCTGATGGCTACTTTCCCCAAATTATTAGTCAATACGAAATTGGATGAAATAGCGGTTGTGCTATTTACTTCGGGAAGTGAAACTTTGCCAAAAGCAGTAGAATTGTCACACGAAAATATCATTACAGATTTATGGGGTTCCTTACAGCTTTTCGATATACGAGTGCAAGGCATATTTTTGAGTTTCTTACCTCCATTTCATAGTTTTGGTTTTACAGTGCTATCGATTTTACCTCTTATTACAGCTGTAAAAGTAGCTTATACACCCAATCCAACGAATATACGAGAGGTTGTGGAAGCTCTGAAACATAATAAAGCCAATAATATTATGGTAACGCCCACTTTATTGAAAATGTTGATGGCACGAGCTGATAAAGAAGATTTTTCAACCGTGGAGTTGGTAATTTCGGGAGCCGAGAGTTTGCATAAAGATATTTTGGCTCAATATAATGAGATAACAGATAATAAATCGCTTATTGTTGAGGGCTATGGTATTACAGAATGTAGCCCCATAGTTTGCTTAAATCCAAAAGACAAGCAGAAATTGAATAGTGTTGGGAAGTTTATCAAAGGTTTGGAATATCATATCATGGATTTAGATACGGAAAAGCCTCTGCCTGTTGGAAAAGAAGGAATGATTATCGTTCGTGGACCAAGTGTTTTTGGTGGGTATATGGATAAAAATATTGAATCTCCTTTCGTGGAAGTTGAAGGTAAGGAGTTTTATAAAACAGGCGATTTGGGTTATATGGACGAAGATGGCTATGTGTTTATCACAGGTCGCTTAAGACGTTTTATTAAAATTGGTGGGGAAATGATTAGTATGCCATTTATCGAAAAGGTATTGGAAGAAAAGTATGGTGAAGAGGGCAAACATGTGCTGGCTGTTGAAGGAAGTGATAAAGGACCTTCGCCTATCGTTGTTTTATTTTCAACTAAGGACTTGGATTTGTCTGAAGTGAACCGGTATTTGCGAGAGTCGGGAGTGGCCTCCATAGCAAAAATACGTGAAATTAAGCGGGTTGATGAAATACCTATGTTGGGAAGTGGCAAGACAAATTACCGAGCTTTGAAAGAAATGATTGAAAAAGATTTATGAGCAAGATCTTAATTAGAAAAGGATTGTTGTCGGACTTAGACACTTTAGTGGGTTTTATGATTTCCATGGCCAAAGAAACGGAAAATCTTGATTTGGAAGACACAATCCTACGACCCGGTATAAAAGCCGCTTTGCAGGACGAACAAAAGGGAATCTATTATATCGCTGAAATCGATGGGCAAATTGCGGGCTCTTTGATGACCACATTTGAGTGGAGCGATTGGCGTAATAAATGGGTGCTTTGGGTGCAGTCGGTTTATACGCATCCCGATTTTCGTGGCAAGGGTGTTTATAAAGCTTTGTATGAAAACCTTATGCAAAAGGTAGATAAGGGTGAATATGCCGGAATTCGTTTATATGTAGATAAGACAAACGTCTCAGCTCAAAAAGTATATGAACGCTTAGGAATGGATGGTAGCCATTATTATTTCTATGAATGGATGAAATCCTAAACTTTATTAATCACTGAAAATCATTATAATATATTTTTGTTCTAATAAATTAGAAGAAGATTGGTTTTATACGCTTAAAATCAGCTAATTGTGTGAGTAATATTGAGTTGCAATTGCCCTTTAAATACTTATTTATTTTTGATATATATTTTCAATGTTTTCTTACTTTTGCCCTGCACTTTAAACGATAAAGTTAATATTTTGGAATTCGTTTTATGTCGCTATCATATTTATAAATAATCATTAATAAAAACCATATACTTACATGAAGAAGTTTCTTAAAATCAGTGGAATAAGCATCGGTGTTCTTATCGTGCTTTTGATTACCCTTCCCTTTTTATTCAAAGATAAAATTGTGGAGATTGTAAAGGAAGAAATAAATAATTCGGTAAATGCTAAAGTGGATTTCGAAGGCTTTGGGCTTACCTTATTTCGTAGTTTCCCTGATTTTTCATTTGAAATACAAGGAATGTCGGTGGTTGGTGTTGATGAGTTTGAGAATGATACATTGACCGTCATTGATCATATTTACCTCGATTTAGATTTATCAAGTGTTATTTCCGGTGATTATAAAATCAATGCGATAGAAATTGAGCATCCAGTACTGAACCTTATGCTCAATAGTAAGGCAAAAGCCAATTGGGATATTGCAAAAGAGTCGGATGTTGAAGAGTCGGAAGTGGCTGAGGAGGAAGAAACATCATCGGGTGATGAGTCGTCAAGCTTTAAAATGCTGTTACAAAAGTTTACAATCACCGATGCCCAAATACGCTATGATGATGAGGTTTCTTCTATGTATGCTTATATACAAGGCTTGAATCTTGAGTTGTCGGGCGATTTTACAGAAAGTATTACCGATATCGATTTGGAGTCGCGTGTTGATGCGATGACCTATCGTATGGATGGTGTGAAATATTTGAATAAAGCGAAGATGAGTTTTGATGCAAATATTATGCCAATTTGGACTCCTCAAAATATACCTTCAATAAAAACCTTTTCAAAGTAAATGGTTTGGGTATCGCATTTG